>JAEZDQ010000105.1 GCA_023433225.1 Bacteroidota bacterium
GGATTTAAGTACGGTCGGGATGACCATGCAAACCGCTTTCAGTGGTAATACCGATGCGAAGTTCCGAGCCGGGGAATATGAATACGACATCAACGTTCGTTATGACCAGTTCAATCGTTCCAATATTAACGACGTTCGTAATTTGGTATTTCTGAACAATCAAGGCCAGAAAATAAAATTATCTCAATTTGCAGAAGTAAATGAAAGTTCCGGCCCGAGCGTTTTGGAACGTCGTGACAAATCGCCTTCGGTGAACGTAAACGCACAGGTTGTAGGACGCCCGGTGGGTGATGTGGCGAACGAATGGCAGGCCAAATTTGAAAATATCAAAAAACCGGTCGGTGTAAGTTATATGTGGGGTGGTGATATGGAAATGCAGGGAGACGGTTTCGCAACGCTGGGAATCGCTTTGCTGGCTGCGATTATTCTCGTTTACTTGGTGATGGTCGGTTTGTATAACAGTTATATCCATCCGTTTGTGGTACTATTTTCCATTCCGCTTTCATTGATCGGTGTTATGGTAATTCTGGCATTGACCAATAATTCCATCAATATTTTTACGATTTTAGGGATGATTATGTTGATCGGGCTTGTATGTAAGAATGCGATTCTATTGGTGGATTTTACAAATCACCGGAAAGAAGCCGGAGAATCGACCTTTAATGCTTTGGTGCAGGCCAACCACGCAAGGCTTCGTCCGATTCTGATGACGACCATTGCGATGGTGTTCGGGATGATTCCGATTGCGATCGCCAAAGGTGCCGCCGCTGAAATGAACAACGGTTTGGCTTGGGTGATCATCGGAGGTTTGATTTCATCTTTATTTTTGACCTTAATCATCGTTCCGGTCGTGTATTCTATTTTTGACGGAATTACCCGAAGGTTAAGAAGGAAAAATAAAACCGATTATGCGGTGGAAATGGCCGCGGACTATGAACCCCGCGAAATAAGTGACGACGGATTTACGCCGAAGCATTAAATACCTAATACCTAATTAAGATTTAAAATAAGTCGGGACCCCGAAATACCAAGGGTTCCCGACTTTCATTTTATAGAATGTTAATTTTCATTTTTGCGCTTGGATTAATTGGAAATTTGCCTAAATTATGTAAGCGGTAAATGCAAAAATTTAAGCCAAGCGCCCATTCTTCCAAAGTGAGTGGCGCAACCCTTCTGATTACGCTGGGAATCATCTATGGCGATATAGGAACGAGTCCATTGTATGTTTTTAAAGCGATTATTGGTGAAAAAAACATCACGGAGACATTGGTTTATGGAGGGGTTTCTTGCGTCTTGTGGACACTGGTTTTCCAAACTTCTGTCAAATATGTATGGTTAACGCTCAAAGCAGATAATCAAGGAGAAGGTGGGATTTTTTCACTTTATTCTTTGATTCGGCGTTATGGAAAAAGATTGGTCATACCCACCATGATTGGAGCCTCTACCCTATTGGCGGATGGCATCATCACGCCTGCCGTTTCCGTTACTGCTGCCATTGAGGGTTTAGGGATGATTAACGGTTTGGGACAGATTTCAGTTATTCCGATTGTGTTGGCAATTATAAGCGGCATTTTTTTGCTCCAAAGGTTTGGAACCGAAAAAGTAGGAAAAGCCTTCGGTCCCGTCATGGCTGTTTGGTTTACGCTGTTATTGACAATGGGCATTTTATGGATTTTAAAATATCCCGAAGTGCTCAAAGCGATCAGCCCACATTATGCTTATGAATTATTGGTAGAATACCCGCAAGGATTTTGGGTTTTGGGTGCCGTTTTTTTGTGTACCACAGGAGCCGAAGCATTGTATTCCGATATGGGGCATTGTGGCCGGAAAAACATAAGAATCACTTGGGGTTTTGTGAAAATTTGTTTGATAGCTAATTATTTGGGACAAGCAGCTTGGCTTTTGCACCAAGAAAACCTGCATTTGGACAATCGGAATCCTTTTTTTGAATTGATGCCGGGATGGTTTCTATTTGTAGGAATCATTATCGCAACATTGGCGGCAATTGTAGCTTCACAAGCTTTGATCAGCGGTTCTTATACACTGATCAATGAAGCCATTAACTTGAATTTCTGGCAAAAAGCGGCCGTTAAACAACCGACAGAAACCAAAGGACAGATTTATATTCCGAGCATCAACACGATTTTATGGTTGGGATGTATTTTTATCGTTTTGTTTTTTCAGACTTCTTCCCGGATGGAAGCTGCTTATGGATTGGCCATCACTATTACCATGATGATGACTACTTACCTCCTCGCATTTTTCCTTGTTTTTAAACTGCGTTGGAACAAATACTTGGTTTTAATGCTGTTGGTCTTATTTTGCACCATAGAACTTTCTTTCTTTACGGCCAATTTAATGAAATTTCATGACGGCGGGTATGTAACGGTTTTGGTTGGTGGAATCTTTTTCGGGGTGATGTATGTTACTTATTTCGGAAAGAAAATCAATACCCGTTATACCCGATTTGTGGATTTAGGGAAATACGCTCAACTCCTGAAAGCTTTGAGTACAGATACAGCCATTCCCAAATTGAGTACCCACCTGGTCTATATGACCAAATCCAACCGCCAGGAACAAATTGAAGCGAGTATCATCAAATCCATTTTTGACAAAAAACCCAAAAGTGCCGATATTTATTGGTTTTTCCATGTCAACCGGACTGACAGCCCTTATGGTCTGAATTATGAAGTTTCTGAATTGGTAGAAGAAAAAGTTTTCAAAATAATCCTGAACATAGGATTCCGTACCCAACCCCGCACGGAACTATATTTCAAGCAAATCTTAACCGAATTGATTCAATCGAAGGAATACAATTTACACCAACTGAAAAACAGTTCTTTCAAGTATAACCGAGATTTGAACTTTCAATTTATTATTTTGGAAAGATACATTTCAGTCGAAAATGAATTTGCCCTGCACGAAGGATTGATTCTTAAGGCTTATTATTTCCTGAAAAAATTTGCTCAAAAAGATGCAAAAGCATTTGGGCTTGACCGAAGCGATATTTTGATTGAACAGGTCCCATTTGTTTACAAGCCTTTACAGGATTTACATTTAATCCGGAAAATGCCTCATTGAGCCGCTTGTTTTCTTATCAAAATTGTTTTTTTTCCAGATTATCGTGTTTCGAAATGAAAGAATTTGGCAATAAAACAAACAGATTACCCTAAAATTTCCAATTATCGCTTATTTAAACTACCAATTTACTTTTGGTTTAAATTTTAGGCAAGGATTTTGTATTTTTGTGGAGGCCGATTTTACCCGAACTTAATTTCTTCAACAGCAGATGGAACATCACTTACCACACTTAATTCAGGAT
>JAEZDQ010000139.1 GCA_023433225.1 Bacteroidota bacterium
CAGTGCTTCTATGGAGGTAGTAGCCGTCAATATGGAAAAAGAAGTATGGTTATGAAAATGAAAATAAGGAGAATCGGTGGTTGGTTTTTTGGATTCATCGATTCCGATGATCTCGCTGTCTTTTGCGTTTTTATATTCCTCTACCTGAGCGGTAATTTCAATATCGAACGGTTGAAAAGTCTCCGGGTTGGTTTCTTTGAAAATTCTGAATTCTTCTTCGGTAAGGTGTGTTTGTTGGGGGCTGAGGACACCTATTCGAATGAGTTCCATCAAACACCGGGCGGTGGCGTTTACGTCGGCAGCGGCATTGTGTGCCTCATCGAATTTATTTCCGAACAATACTTTGTGCAATTCACTCAATTTGGGTGATTTGAACTTTCCATACATCCCACCGGGTAAAGCACAAAATTCAACTGAGCAATCCATGGTATCGAGAACGGGGAGGTCGATTTCACGATAATCCAATCCTTTTCTGACGAATTCAGCACCCAGAATTCCCTGATCGAAACTTAGATTATGTCCGCAAATAACTTTGCTTCTTTTTAAAACATCACGGAATTTTTCCAAGACTTCTTCCAAAGGAAGCCCTTCCTGCATTGCTTTGTCTGTAGTAATTCCATGAACCTGCACCGCGTTAAATGGAATATCGAAACCATCAGGACGGACGATGTAATTTTTGTTTTCAATCAGTTTTCCCGTTTTATCGTGCAATTGCCACGCAATCTGCACCATCCTCGGCCAGTTGTCGGTATCGGTCGGAGGGGCATTGTAATTATTTGGTAATCCGGTGGTTTCGGTATCGTAAATTAAATACATTTTTTGAGGAAATCTGAGGTTTTTAATAAAGTCTGAAATTTACGACATTTTGGTACAATCAGGAACTGATTTCTGATACTGGGAAGGGAATTTCATTTATTTAAAAAGTTTTTTATATTTAGCCCAAATTAATTCGACCATCAAAACCAAATATATCATCATAACGGGTGCAGCATCCGGCATCGGAAAAGAATTCGCAAAGAATTATGCAAACCAAGGTTTTTCACTCCTATTAGTTGATAAGAACGAGTCGATGTTGGAGGAAGCTTCGGAAGAAATCCGGAAGAGGTTCGGTGTGGATGTTCATGCGCTGGCCAAGGATTTATCTACCCAGACTGCAGCGAGAGAAATTTATGATTATACCCTATCGCAAAACCTGACCATATTTGGGTTGATTAACAATGCAGGCTTTGGTTTATACGGAAAATTTTCCGAAACCAATTTGGAGACCGAACTTACGATGGTGAATTTACATGTGGCCACGCCGATTTCGCTTACCAAATTTTTCCTGCCGGGGATGTTGGAACGCAATGAAGGTGAAATCCTCAATGTTTCTTCGCTTGCAGGATTTCAACCGGGGCCGATGATGTCCGTTTATTATTCGACCAAGGCGTTTTTGATTTCATTTACAGAAGCCATTGCACGTGAACACAAAAGTTCCAAAGTCAGAATTTGTGTTTTGTGTCCCGGCGTCACGCGAACCAATTTCAAACAATCAGTTTGTAGCGAGTCACAAGCCAAAATTAACGCTTTGGACAATTGCCCCGAAAAGGTTGCTCAATATGGAATTGACTCTTTACGCAAAGGCCGTGTTGTTGCTGTCCCGGCGATTCCCAATAAGTTTTTGTCGTTTTTACCAAGGATTTTACCGAGAAGCACGGCAAGGGATATCGTCTATAAAATTCAATTGAAAAACAGAGGGAATTAATCTTCGTTCACGTCAAAACTTTCTTTGAGTTTGACCAATTCAGAACGGATAAACGCCATTCGGGCAAGCAGTTCCACTTCTTCTTTGATGCCCTCTTTTTCATTGATAGCCGTTTTGGCACCCTCCAATGTATAACCGCGCTCTTTTACTAGGTGATAAATCAATTTTAAATTCTTAATGTCCTCTTGGGTGAAATAGCGGTTTCCTTTTTTGTTTTTTTTTGGTGAAATCACATCGAATTCTTTTTCCCAAAAGCGAATCAATGAAGTATTGACATTGAAAGCCTTGGCAACTTCCCCAATGCTGTAATAGAGTTTATCTGGCAGTTCGATGTGCATCAATCCAAAGATACGGACATTTGCTGTGATTTGTCATAAAGAATTTTGAATTCATCGGGGCTGACATCTTGGTAGAAATAAGAAATAGGGTCTATTTCCTTTCCGTCCTTGTGGATTTCGTAGTGCAGGTGCGGACCGGTGGAAAGCCCGGTGTTGCCAACGGTACCGATGACATCGCCTCTTTTTATTTTTTGGCCTTTCCGCACTTTGAATTTACTCATATGCGCATAAAGGGTTTCGTATCCGTAACCATGGCTGATGACCACGACATTTCCGTATCCGCCGTGCCTGCCCACGCTCTTTACTTTTCCGTCTCCAGTAGCGTAAATGGGTGTGCCGACATGGGCGGAGAAGTCTAAACCGTTGTGCATTTTACCGATTTTCAAAATCGGGTGCAGGCGCATCCCGAAACCGGAGGCCAAGCGTTTCAAATCCTTATTGGCAACCGGTTGGATTGCCGGCAGGTGAGAAAGCATTTTTTCCTTTTCCTTTGCACTCATCACGATTTCATCCAATGATTTGGAATGGATGACCAATTGTTTGTTGAGGATGTCAATGTTCTTAGAAACTTCGGTTACAATGTTGGCATATTTCCAATCTGAAAATTTTGCGTAACGGTTTACCCCACCAAACCCAGCTTTTCTGACGTCTTCAGAAATAGGGTCAAGTTCAAAATAACTACGGTAAATGTTGTTGTCCCTTTCCTCCAAGTGTACCAAAACCTCTTGGGATTGTTTGAGTTTTTTATTTAACAATTCATACTGAATCCTCATTTCTTCTAATTCGGCAGCAAGCGAATTTTCTTCCGGAGAATTGACTTTTTTACTGAATACGAACCCGGAGATGGTTCCGAAAAAAGCGGTCACGATGATAAAGGCTGCCAGATTTCTGAAGAGCTTTATTCGTGAAGGTTTGAGAGGTTTAAGCGAAGTGGTGTTAGGATTGTAGCTGTATTTTTTGTTTCTCATTTTAGTTTTTTCCCTTTATTCTTTTTGCTATGCAGACAAAATAACGGAAAAAAACACCCCGTTTTTGTTAACGAAATGGTAAAATAAAACCAATCTATGCTAACACAGGAAGTCAAGGCTGAACAATTCGTTTCTTTGGAGAACGTGCCTTCTATTTATATTTAAATTTAATTCAAAAATCGAACCAAAAAGATAGAAAGGACTTCATCAGTATTTAACCTACTGATATCGATATAGAATTAATTGAATTCTTTTCCTAAACTCAATTGAATTCACGATTTTTGCAATTCAATTTTTAGAAAATGACTTCCAAAGAGATACGTAAACAGTTTTTAGATTTTTTTGAATCCAAACAACACCTGATTGTTCCATCGGCTCCCATCGTTTTAAAAGACGATCCCACGCTGATGTTCAACAACTCGGGAATGGCGCAATTCAAAGATTTCTTTCTCGGCTATAAAAAACCAACATCCGTCCGAATTGCCGATACCCAAAAATGTTTGCGCGTTTCCGGTAAACATAATGATTTGGATGATGTGGGAAAAGACACTTACCACCACACCATGTTTGAAATGCTTGGAAACTGGTCTTTTGGAGATTATTTCAAAAAAGAAGCCATCGACTGGGCTTGGGAACTTTTGACCGAAGTTTATAAAATTCCAAAGGAAAATCTTTATGTAACCGTTTTTGAAGGCGACGAAAAAGACGGAACTGCGCAGGATGAGGA
>JAEZDQ010000153.1 GCA_023433225.1 Bacteroidota bacterium
GTGCCGGATAGTCATTTTTCAGTTTTTTGATGAAACGGTCTTCGCGGGTTTCCACCGATCTTTCGGCACGGTAATGCTCGTTGATGTTGATGTAAATGTTCTCGGCTTCCGACAATAATTTGTAAAGTATTTTTTCAAAATCCTGTAACCAATAAACCGTTTTGATTCCCGAGACTTCAAAAGCCTGTTCTTTGTTCAGTTTCGCACCTTCCCAGATTGCGATGTGCTCATTGGTTTCACGCAGGAAAAGGATTTCCCGGTGTTTCTCTTCATAAGCGTCCGGAAAAAGCACCAAAACGCTTTCTTCTTGGTCAATTCCCGACAGGTAGAAAATGTCTCGGTGTTGGGCAAACGGTAACGTACTGTCCGCGCTGACGGGATAGATATCATTCGAATTAAACACCGCTAAGGATTTCGATTTCAGTTCTTTTGTAAATTTATTTCTGTTTTTGATGAAAAGCCCGGATGGGATTTGCTCGTATTTTGTGTTCATAAAGGAATATTATGAAAACAAATGTATGAAAGTTCAGGGGAATGATGGGCTAAACCTGATAAAAAAGTAACACCTCATTCTTTCGAATGAGGTGCTAACCTTAACCAACCTAAACCTATGAAAAAGCTATTAGCTTTTATGGTTACAAATTTAGCCAATATTTTTAAATTACAAAATATATCGGATGAAAATGTGTTTTTTTTTACATTTTTTCCGGTGAACGGATTCCTAGGATTCCCAATGCACTCGAAACCACATGGCCAACCCATTGGCTCAAATATAGCCTAAACAACTTCAAGTCATCGGTTTCGGCCTTTAATACCGAATGGTTTTGGTAAAAAGAATTGAATAATTTAACCAAATCATAAACATAATTGGCAATCAATGCCGGGCTTAAATCCTCAGCGGCCTTTTGAATCGTTTCTTCGAAATTGTGCAAATGCCGGATGATTTCGGTTTCAGATTCGTTGATTTCTATGGATTTCCAATCGAAATTTTGGGGTTGTTCTTTTCTCAGCATCGATTGGATTCTGGCATAAGTATATTGAATGAATGGCCCTGTGTTACCGTTAAAATCCACACTTTCTTTCGGGTTAAACAAAATCCCCTTCTTGGGATCGACTTTTAAAATGTAGTATTTCAAAGCACCCATCCCGATTATTTCGTAAAGTTTGTCTTTTTCCCCATCCGAATAGCCGTTCAGTTTGCCCAATTCCGACGAAATTTCTTTGGCCGTCAGGAACATATCTTCCATCAATTCGTCTGCATCGACAACGGTTCCTTCACGGGATTTCATTTTTCCGTCGGGTAAATTGACCATTCCATACGACAAATGTTCCAGAGAATCGGCCCATTTATAGCCTAATTTTTTCAGAATTAAAAACAAAACTTTGAAGTGGTAATCTTGCTCATTTCCAACTACATAAATCAGTTTGTCTATATCAAAAGTTTCAAATCTTTCCACAGCCGTTCCCAAATCCTGCGTCATATAAACCGAAGTTCCGTCAGAACGCAAAACCAGCTTTTCATCCAATCCGTCAGCAGTCAAATCAATCCAAACCGAACCATCATCTTTTCGATAAAAAACACCGGAATTCAACCCTTTTTGGATCAAATCTTTTCCCAATAAATAAGTATTGCTTTCGTACTGATAATGGTCAAAATCAACGCCCAATCTTTTGTAAGTTTCACCAAATCCTTCATAAACCCAACCGTTCATTTTTGCCCAAAGATTTCGGACGTCCTCTGCTCCGGATTCCCATTTCAACAGCATTTCCTGGGCTTCTTTGAAAAGCGGTGCATTCTTTTTGGCTTCGTCTTCGCTTTGACCTTTATAAACAAGGTCTTTTATTTCTTCCCGATAATATTTGTCGAATTCCACATAATATTTACCAACCAAATGGTCGCCTTTCATACCGGAAGTTTCAGGCGTTTCGCCATTTCCGAATTTCTCCCAAGCAATCATCGATTTACAGATATGAATCCCTCGATCGTTGATGATCTGGATTTTCTGAACTTTATGTCCCGCAGCTTTGAAAATATTGGCGACCGAATAACCTAAAAGGTTGTTTCGGATGTGTCCCAAATGAATGGGTTTATTGGTATTTGGCGAAGAATATTCCACCATCACTGATTTCGCTTTGGGATGATTTTCTGTAAAGCCAAATTTCGATTTGGAAGCATTTTCAATTAGATTATTCAACCAAAATTCACTTGGAAAACTCATATTCAAAAATCCTTTTACCACATTAAATCCCGAAATCAGATTTCTTGACAAAAGTGCATTTCCGATTTCATTTCCCAGTGCTTCCGGATTTTTTTTCAATTCTTTGATCAATGGAAAAGTCACCAATGTATATTGACCCTCAAACTCTTTGCGGGTATTTTGAATCTCAAGATGCTCCGGACTATAATTATAAAGTTCGTTTATAGTTTGGGAGAGGATTTCAGTTGTTTTTTGCTTGAGGTTCATTTTTTTAAATGTTGGATGTTAAATGAGTGGTTCGACAAGCTCACCATGACACAAATTAGGGTCAACTTAGCCTGTCGAAGGGTTAGTGTGCGATGGTTGTAAAAACGTTTTGGACATCATCGTCTTCTTCAATTTTTTCCAGCAATTTATCCAAATCGGCTTGTTGTTCTTCAGTTAATTCTTTGGTTACCTGCGCGATGCGGTCAAACCCGCTGGAAATAATTTCAATGTGGTTTTCCTCGAAATATTTCTGTAATTGTCCGAAACTTTCAAAAGGTGCATAAACCACGACATTTCCTTCTTCTTCAAACATTTCTTCTGCACCATAATCAATCAGTTCCAATTCGAGTCCTTCAATGTCCAGACCTTCGCCCTTAACGGTAAAGTTACAGATATGGTCAAACATAAATTCCACTGAACCTTGCGTTCCGAGCGTTCCGTTGCATTTGTTGAAATAACTGCGGATGTTGGCTACCGTTCGGTTGTTATTATCGGTCGCGGTTTCAATCAAAACGGCAATTCCATGCGGGCCGTAACCTTCAAACAAAACTTCTTTGAAGTTGGCGGTGTCTTTATCGGTCGCTTTTTTGATGGCGCGTTCCACGTTTTCCTTAGGCATATTGGCTGCCTTGGCATTTTGCATTACTGCGCGAAGCCGTGAATTGGCTTCCGGATTCGGGCCGCCTTCCTTCACGGCCATGACGATGTCTTTCCCGATACGGGTAAAGGTTTTGGCCATCGTAGCCCAACGTTTCATTTTTCTGCCTTTTCTGAATTCAAACGCTCTTCCCATTTTCTTGTAGATTTTAGCTTTGCAAAATTAATTTTTTTTTAAAGAATTATCCGCATGAACGGCCAGACAAATGCAGGTGCCCTAAACTTTTCGCGGATTTGGGTGATTCCACAACTCAGGATGCTTTATCTTTGCAGCCATAGAATCATTTAGTCAAAGAATTATGAAGAATGTCATCGAAGAATACCAAGGCATTGTCAGTAAAGCATTAGAAGAATATTCTTTTAAAGGTTTGGAACCCAAGCAACTGTATGAGCCTTGCGATTACATACTCAGTATAGGCGGGAAAAGACTTCGTCCCATCATCGTTATGCTGGGTGCTTATGTTTTTGACGGGAAAATAGAGGAGGTGCTGAAACCTGCCTTGGCCATTGAGTTTTTCCATAACTTTTCCTTGATGCACGACGACATCATGGACGTAGCGCCTTTGCGCCGAGGCAAAGAAACCGTTCACATCAAATACGATTTGAATACGGGCATCCTTTCCGGCGACGGAATGCTGATCAAAGCTTACCAGATGTTCGAAGATTTACCGGCCGAGAAATTCAAAGTCGTGACCCAACTCTTCTCAAAAACTGCAGCCGAACTATGTGAAGGACAACAATATGATTTGAATTTTGAAACCCAAGAAGAAGTTTCCTATGAGGAATACATTAAAATGATTACGCTCAAAACAGGCGTGATGATGGGTGCTTCGCTCAAAATAGGCGCGCTGGTGGCGGACGGATGCGACGAAGACTGCAATAATTTGTATGAGTTTGGCAAGAATCTGGGGATTGCCTTTCAATTGAAAGACGATTATTTAGATGTTTTCGGCCAACAGGATTTTGGGAAAATCCATGCAGGAGATGTGTTTGAAAATAAAAAAACCATCCTGTTTATCAAAGCCTTGGAAATAGCAGAACCCAAGGAGGCGGACGAGCTTAAATTCTGGTACAGTATGAAAACCGATAATGTGGACAAAGTTTATGCAGTTGAAAAAATCTTCCGAAAACTGAAAGTGGATCATGCG
This sequence comes from Bacteroidota bacterium, assembly GCA_023433225.1. Taxonomy (GTDB): domain Bacteria; phylum Bacteroidota; class Bacteroidia; order Flavobacteriales; family Weeksellaceae; genus Moheibacter. The sequence continues at coordinate 4,271 of JAEZDQ010000153.1, forward strand.
GTAATGGATTTGATTTCAGAATATACCCAAAAATCAATGGCTTATCTGGACAAAGTCCAAGCCACCAAAAAGAAAAAAGACCAACTCCGGCTTTTGGCCGCCTCGCTGATTGAACGACAAGTATGATGCAGTTCAGGACGGAACTTTCTATCCCCGAATCGGAATGGAAAATCAACCATTCCGATCAAATATTCGGCATGGGTTCTTGTTTTGTAGATTCTATTGGCGAGAAATTGAAACGAGCCAAATTCACCGTTTTGCAAAACCCCTTCGGGACTTTGTTTCATCCGGTCGCCATTGAAAACGCCCTGGCCAGGATTCATTCCAACATACCCTATACGGAATCCGAAATCTTCAACCATTCAGAGCAGTATTTCAGCTGGGACCACCATACGTCCTTTGATAAACCCTCCATGAGGGCTACGCTTGAAGGAATCAATACACAATTGGAAGCCGCAAACGAATACATTCAGAACACCCGTGTTTTTATTTTGACATTCGGTACCTCTTGGGCCTATAAAATAAAGCAAATGGACTTTTTGGTGGCAAATTGCCACAAAGTTCCCGGGCAGCATTTTAAAAAAATTTTATTGACGGATAACCAATTGAAAACTGCCATTCGGAATTGTTTTCAATATATTTCAGACATCAACCCGCGGGCAAAAATCATTGTAACCGTAAGCCCTGTGAGGCATACCAAAGATGGTTTGGTGGAAAACAACCTCAGCAAATCCAAACTGATTTCAAACCTGCACAGCGTCATCCAACAGTTTGATAATGTCGGCTATTTTCCTGCTTTTGAATGGATGACGGATGATTTACGGGATTATCGTTTCTACAAAGAGGATTTGATTCATCCGAACGAAATGGCGATCGAATATATTTGGCAAAAGTTTTCGGACTGTTATTTTGATGCGGTGACCCAAGAAAAAATAAAGCAAGCCGAGAAAGTGCAAACAGCCCTCAGCCATAAACCTTCCAACAAAGGAACCATTGCTTATAAAACGTTCTTGTTCAATACCCAAAAGTACATTACGGAAATTGAAAAAGGGTTTCTCAAAAATAGTTTTACTAAAGAAAAAGAAACTTTAAAAAACCTGATGAAAAATGCTGATTGATACGCATACCCATTTGTATTCGGAAGAATTCGACAACGACCGGGACGAAATGCTAAAACGCGCCACCCAAGCAGGAATCGGGGAATTTTACATCCCTGCGATTGATTCGACATATACCGACAGGATGCTGGATTTGGAGAAAAAATATCCGAATATGAACCTGATGATGGGCTTGCATCCGACTTCTGTCAAACCTGAAACTTATCTATCAGAATTGGAAGAAGTGAAAAACTGGCTCGATAGACGGCAGTTTGCGGCGGTTGGAGAAATCGGGATTGATTTGTATTGGGACAAATCTACATTGGGAATACAGCAAACCGCATTTAAAATCCAAATCGCTTGGGCCAAGGAAAAAGGACTGCCGATTGTCATTCATTCCCGTGAAAGTTTCGAGGAAATTTTTGAAGTTTTGGAGGATGAAAAAGATGAAAAACTCTTCGGGATTTTTCATTGTTTTACCGGTACCCAAGAACAAGCTGAGCGGGCAATTGGTTTCAATATGAAGCTGGGAATCGGGGGTGTAGTGACGTTTAAGAACGGAAAAATTGACCAATTCCTGAATGAAATTCAGTTGGAACATTTGGTATTGGAAACCGATTCTCCTTATTTGGCACCGGTTCCTTACCGGGGGAAAAGGAATGAATCTTCTTATTTGACTAATGTCGTTAAAAAATTAGCTGAAATTTATGGCACAACCGAAAATGAAATAGCTCAATCCACTACGCGGAACGCTTTGTCCGTATTTGCGAATTGAGCTACCATTAACATGGGAAGTGTTTATTATCTTACCAAAGTAAATTTTGTATTGATAACTTCCGCACCATTTTGGTTAACTGCTTTCAGAATATAAATTCCGGGCTGAAGTGCACCGCCTAAATTCAGTTTGAAATCTCCTTCGGATTGAACGGATACAGAATTTGAATACACCATTTTATTGTTCAAACTCCAAACTGTAATGTCCAATTTAACCGCTTCGTTTACTTTTGAAACGATGTTCAATTCACTGGTTTTTACAATGGTCGGATACAAACTGTAACCGGAACCGGTCAGAACATCCATCTCGTTTTGTTTCAGGAAATAAGGGCTTGCCAAATCATATACCGGTAAGGCATAATCTGCTTTGAATGTGGCTTCCAAGGTATCGAAGTTCAAAGTATAAAACCCGAAATCAGAAGTCGTAGCCAATAATACGCTTCCGTCTTTAGCAACTGCCGCACCGTTAACGGTATATTTTTCAGGTAAACCTTTGATTTGTCCCAACAATGACACATTCAAATTTTTGGGATTGAGTTTGAAAACATTTCCTGCAGCACTGATAATGTATAAGTTTCCAAATGAATCGGCGATCATATCGCCGCCAAAAGCCAAAGTTTCATTGCCTAATTTGGCGACCTCGGATTGAAATCCTTCCACAGCTCCCAAGTTTTGAATATTTCCGTTAGCGGAAATTCTCAAAAATTCCGTTCCGTTGTTGTTCAATGCGTACATAAAACCATCGGGGGCAGTCGTCATCCGCGCATAATAAGATCCTTGGTCTTTGGAAGTGAGCGAAGAATTGGCAATTTCGTGGAAAGTGCCGGATTTAGAACCCGTCTCCAATGCCATTACCCGAGCCTGTGTCATCGGTATGAAATACAGGTCACCTCCGCTGCTCATGGTCATGGCGGCAATGTAATTTCCACATTTGCAATTTTTTCCATCTTCCGACACCAAATTGATATTATCGGTTTTAGAAACTAAAATATGCGATGCATTTAAATTGTTGATGTCTATTTTTCTGAAGTCGTTGAACTCAATTTTTCCTTTGGTCAACCCAGTTACCGCAGTAATATCCTGCGCCGATAAAAAGGAACCTACCATTAAAGCGGATCCAAGAAGTAAAGTTTTTTTCATCATGTTTGTGTTTTTATGATTAGCCGAACGAAAGATAGGGATAATAAACCAAATATTGAAAATTATTTAAACCAAGGATTTTAGACATTTTGTCTTGAATCAATATAAGAACACCTTCATTATCAGCCAAAATGACATCAATTTTTATGAAATCTCATTCGGAATATTAATTGCTTTTAAATAGAGGAAACTTAAAAAGCTTTAAATATGAATACATTAATGAGAAAAAACCCGGATTTTTTTGGCGGTTTGATGGAAGAATGGCTCAAACCGACTGAATTTAACAGAGAATTTTCCGTTCCGAAAGTCAACATAAAGGAAACGGAGCAAGAATATGTTCTGGAAGTCGCAGCTCCCGGTTTGGACAAAGAAGATTTCAACATCGAAGTAAATGAAGGGTTGTTGAAATTGAGTGCTTCCAAAAAATCGGAATCAGAAGAAAAAAATGAAAATTACACCCGTAAAGAATTTGGTTTTCAACGTTTCGAAAGGAATTTTGTTTTACCCAAAAACCTGATTAGCCTTGATAAAATCCAAGCTAAATACGACCTAGGCATCTTGAAACTGAGATTGCCCAAACAAGATACCAAAGAAACTGTAACGAAGGTTACGGTGCAATAGATACTTTTTCATTATCATTTATTTATTGTTCGCCCTGCAAGAAAACTTGCAGGGTTTTTTATTTTATTTTTATCTGTTTTTCAAATAAATTTATTTTTGAATTAAAAATTCAGTCATGCAATACATCTGTTTACTTCGTGGAATCAATGTTGGAGGAAATAACCTGATTAAAATGACTGACCTGAAGTCGGTTTTCGAGGAGATGGGTTTTCAAAAGGTACGAACCTACATCCAAAGTGGAAATCTAATTTTTAATACGCCAGAAAAAAATTCCGTGAAACTGGAGAAAAAAATTGAGCAAGTATTATCTGCAATGTTTCAATATCCTTCCAAAGTAGTGATTGTTTCCGGAAAATCATTGGCCAATCTGGTTGCAAACGCACCGGATGATTTTGGTGCCTACCCGAACGAATTCCGTTACGATGTTTTATTCCTGAAACAACCGCTTACGTCTTCAAAAGCCTTGGAAAAAGTGATTCCAAGAGAAGGGGTGGACAGGGTTTATCCCGGTGAAGGTGTTTTGTATTTTTCCAGATTAATCAGCAAAGCCGGCCAAAGTTACCTCAATAAAATTGTGGGTACCACGGTTTACAAAGAAATGACTGTTCGCAATTGGAACACCACCCGAAAGTTGTTGGAGAAGTGTGCGGAAGGATAGAACCTTCCAAAAAAAACGCCCGATACTTACCGGGCGTTTTGGACTGTTTGAGAAGATTTATTTCTTTATAATTTTTTTGGTAATCGTTCCTTCGTCGGATCGGATGTAAACCATGTAAATTCCTGCCGGTATAGATTTCAAATCAATGTTTCTGGTATGGGACAAGGACTTGAAATTTTCCTGAAAAACAATTTGACCCATTGGGTTGAAGATGCGTACCACGCCATTGTGAAGCGTAGAATTCAATTTGATATGTAAATCTTCTTTTACGGGATTAGGGTAAATGGCAACCACTTGGTTCATATTGAGTTCTTGGACACCCATATTTTCCGAATCCATCCCGGTAATAACCAGCGCATAGTTTTGAGCACCATTGGTTAAAGTTCCTTTGTGTGAAATGGTAATGGTATATTGTTGACCGGCAACGGGATTTGGAATCAGCACTTGTTCTACATTGTCCACGATATTGTCGCCTTGGGTTGCTGCGGCAGCAGGATTTTCAGGATCCAACTTCCAAGGAAAATAGGTATTGGTTCCATCGCTGATTCTTAAATCCAAATCATTGATTAATTTGGGTGTGCGGTCATTGAGGACTACTTGTGTGGTAGGGACACCGGCCGGATCCAACCAAGTTATACTCGCTTTTAAGGGAGTATCGCCCGTAGCGGTTACGACAATGTTTTCACCGATTCCGTTTTGAAGGATTTTATTGGCTGTAAAAGATTGGTTATCTATATTGAGCAAAGTTTCTGCGGCGGTGAGTGCGTCGATCAGTCCCCATCCGAATTTATAATCCGGCCCGGGCTCTGGTCCGGCTTCATTTGCGGTATGCGTAAGCAAACCTTTCATCATATCAGATCTTAAAAATTCGGTTCCGCCCGAATTTTCCTTGGCGATTTGTTGAAGCAAAACACCCACTCCCGCTGAGGCCGGTGAGGAAAAAGAGGTTCCCGCCCAGCTCAGATAAGCGGTGTTGGAAGAGGAAGTTGGAGAAACGACGCCGCTCCCGATAGCCGTCAAATCGGGTTTAATCCGTCCGTCGTCCGTTGGCCCGAAACCGGTGAACCAAGTTTCAACCACATCGGATGGCTCTTCGTAACGGTTGTTTCCACCGATGGGATTAATTGCACCGATTAAAATTATATTTTTAGCCATTGAACCCGCATAAGTCAAGCAGTCGTAGCCGCCATTAGC
>JAEZDQ010000196.1 GCA_023433225.1 Bacteroidota bacterium
ATTTGGGAAGCCCTAATGTTCGCATCTGCCAAAGGAGTGGATAATCTGATTGCTACCATCGACTACAATGGAAGGCAAATCGACGGTGATACCAAAGATGTTTTGGATTTGGGAGATTTGAATGCGAAATTATTGGCTTTCGGGTGGACGGTTTTAGAAGAAGAATCGGGAAATGACTTGGAAAAAGTCATCGCCATTCTGGAAAAAGCAAAAAGCGAGACCGGAAAAGGGAAACCCGTCGCGGTTATTCTGCACACCGAAATGGGCAACGGTATTGATTATATGATGGGAACCCATGCATGGCACGGAAAAGCCCCGAATGATGAGCAACTGGAAAAGGCACTTTTCCAAAATCCGGAAACGGAATTGAAAGACTATTAATGAATCAGGACGATGTGAAAATGTTTTATTGTTTCGCAATAATCCGATTCACTCAATAATCCACCCACTCAAAATCACAAAAATGATAGATGTAACATATACCGAAAAAAAGGACACCCGAAGCGGATTCGGAGATGGACTTACCCAATTGGGGCGAACCAATCCCAATGTGGTTGCACTCTGTGCCGATTTGGTCGGTTCACTTAAAATGGAAACTTTTATCCAAGAAAACCCCGAACGTTTTTTACAAATTGGTGTAGCTGAAGCAAATATGATGGGCATTGCCGCGGGATTAACCATTGGCGGTAAAATCCCTTTTACCGGAACTTTTGCCAATTTTTCTACCGGCCGTGTTTATGACCAGATCCGCCAATCGATTGCCTATTCGGGCAAAAATGTGAAAATTTGTGCTTCCCATGCAGGATTGACCTTGGGTGAGGACGGTGCTACCCACCAAATATTAGAAGACATCGGCTTGATGAAAATGTTGCCCGGGATGACGGTCATCAACCCTTGCGATTACAATCAAACCAAGGCGGCAACCATTGCTATTGCCGAACATAATGGGCCTGTTTACTTGCGTTTCGGCCGACCGGCGGTTCCGGTTTTTACTTCCCCGGAACAAGATTTTGAAATTGGAAAAGGTATCATGATTCACGAAGGCCTTGATGTGACTATTGTAGCAACCGGCCATTTGGTTTGGGAAGCGATGTTGGCCGTAAACGAATTGGAGAAAGAGGGGATTTCGGCGGAACTCATCAATATACACACCATCAAACCCTTGGATGAAGACATCATTTTGAATTCCGTTCGTAAGACCGGGAAAATCGTTAGTTGTGAGGAACACAATAAATTCGGTGGGCTCGGTGAATCCATTGCGCGATTGTTAACCGAAAAATACCCGGTGAAACAAGGTTTTGTAGCTGTCAATGATTCATTCGGTGAGAGCGGAACGCCTGCCGAACTGATGAAAAAATATGGTCTGGACAGTTCCGATATTGTTAATAAAGTAAAAAGCTTACTGATATAAATCTTGTCGTTTCTTTTTCATAAACGGATTGAGAATTATTAACAATTGTGGATAACCCAAGTTAATTTATTGTAAATAAGAAGATTGATTTTTATTTGCAAAATCTAAATTCGAAACTTAACTTTGAAATATCAAAATGATTCTCCGGATAGATGTTTTCATCAAAAGGAGCGACAAACGTAAAATGTCATTTTGGTGAACTTACGTTCTTTTACATAGTTCATAACTGATTGGCCGGACGAATTGTTCTGAATGGCAAATCGAATTTGGACAAATGGGAAATTTACTTTGAGTAATTTAATGAAAAAATGCTGATTCTTGCGTCAGATTGCTAAGGCAATTTGATTGTAAAAAGATTTTTCGCTAAGAAATTTCAGATTCAAAACTCATTTGGTTAATTAGATTTACTCTTTCGAGTAGTTTCTCAGTTTCTTGAAACAACCTGTATTTCGCTTTTCTAAAGTTGGTTTCAGGTAAGTAAGATGGAAGTTTCTTTTTAGAAATGATAAGTTTTACAAAATCGTTTCGGAGACGGAAAACCCTGGTTGATTTATCAATCAGGGTTTTCTTTTTTAAATATTCCTCAATTGTCTTTCCAAAGAAAAGGGGTAAACAAAATCAGGATGGCAAATAGTTCCAGACGGCCAAGAATCATCAGGAATGAACAAAACCATTTCGCCGAAACCGTTAAATCCGCCATTGTATCGGCCGGTCCGTAATTGCCTAAACCACTGCCCACATTTCCCAATGAAGCCGCTGAAAGACTCATGGCAGAAATGAATTCTTCATAGCCGGGGTTCAAACCTTCATTGATCAATGCCAGAATTACGGAACTCGAAATCCAAATGAACATATACATCACAAAAAAGGCGAGAATATTGTAAACGATGTTTTGAGAAATGCTTTTTTTGTTGTATCGAACGGGTAAAATCGCATTGGGGTGAATCAGTCTTTTCAATTCCATCCAACTGTTTTTCAACAACAGGACATGGCGAATGATTTTCACCCCTCCGGAAGTGGATCCCGCCGAGCCGCCGACGAACAACAGTGCGAAAAAAATCATTGAAACAAACGGTGTCCACATAGTGTAATCCGCTGATGTAAAACCGGTTGTGGTGACGATGGAAACGACTTGGAATAACGAGGAACGGATTGAATTCTCATAAGTATAATGCGACCCGTCCGAGGTCAGGTTAGCATGGGGTATGCTGTTGTGG
>JAEZDQ010000146.1 GCA_023433225.1 Bacteroidota bacterium
ACAAAAGTAACCGATAAAGACGCGGCGGTTTACACCAGAAAATTGGCAAAAGAAGAAGGTATTTTTGTGGGAAATTCCGCAGGTTCAGCCATCAAAGGCGTTTTGCAGTTGAAGGAACACTTTAAACCAGAAGATGTAGTCGTCGTTTTATTCCATGACCACGGCAGCCGTTACGTAGGGAAAATTTTCAATGACGATTGGATGCGTGAAAAAGGTTTTTTGGAAGAAGAATTTACGACCGCCGGCGATTTACTCATGGATAGAATCGATGAACCCTTGGTGGTTGCCCGGACAGAGGAGTTGGTTTCACATGCCATTGAACGAATGAAAAAGTTCGGGATTTCTCAAATGCCCGTAGTGGACAATCAAGGTTTTGTAGGTTCACTCGATGAAGCAAATTTGTTCAAATCCTTTTTCGAAGACAAAGATTTGGCCAACCGGTCGGTGAAATCGGTGATGGAAAATCCTTATCCCATCATTTCGGAAAAAACGAGTTTGGAAGAAATCTCCAAACTCATTCAACCGGAAAATCCGGCTGTTTTGGTTAAAATGGAAAACGGTAAATACCAAATCATTACGAAACATGATATGCTGCAAGCCATCCAATAATTCAGAAAGCTAAATTGAATCCGCTTTCACAAACTGCATAGAGATGATATCGCTGGTGAGGAGCAACAATTTATTACCATCTTCAATGACATCGTAACGGTTTACGGTTTTCAATATGCCGGTAAATGCTTTCTCATCCACGCCTTCACAAAACATTCGGGTGGAAATGAATTTTTCGGTTTCGAAGCGGATTATATCTCCGGAAAGGCTGTATTCGCCTGCAATGTTGTTACAACCATTGTTTCCAGCCACCTTGGTATCATCAACGAAATTCAAAAAGGGTTTCTGGATTTTGTAAAGTTGTTTGACATCTTTCCCATTGACGGGAGTCATGTAGTCCAATACCCATTTTCCTTCGAGTCGCTTGTCAAATTGCATAGGCTTTGTATTTTCAGTTGATTCTGCGGTTGGTTTATTCGCTTCGCAACCCATATAAAATGGGATGATAATTAAAAAAATGAACGATTTGATTTTCATTCCAAGTTGGATTTGGTTCTTGAATTGCGCAAAATTAGTACCATATATTGGATTTTGTTAATTATTTTTCCGGATAGCTATTTTAATTCAATCTAAAAGGATTATTTTTGTTTTTTGTTTTATAAAAAAGAAACATTTATATGAAATTCATCGTATCGAGCAGCAGTTTGTTAAAAAATGTAAATCTCATCAGCGGGGTCATTAATTCCAATAATACCTTGCCTATTTTAGATAATTTCTTGTTCGAGCTGAACAATGGAGAATTGAAAATCACCGGATCGGATTTAGAAACAACTATTTCCACCATTGTAGCAGTTGAATCCGCAGATTCCGCCCAACTCGCTATTCCATCAAAAATACTGTCCGATACGCTCAAAACCTTTCCGGATCAGCCTTTGACTTTCATCCAAAAGGAAGACAATTTATTGGAAATCGTATCCGAACAAGGAAATTACCAAATTGCGATGGAATCCGCTGAAGAATATCCGCATGCGCCTGAAATCCAAGATGCCATGGTTTCGACTTTGGAAGCCGGAATCCTCTCTGAGGCCATTTCCAAAACCATTTTTGCTACCGGAAACGATGAACTTCGTCCGGTGATGACCGGTGTGTTTTTTCAGGCCGGACCTGAAAGTTTCCGTTTTGTGGCGACAGACGCCCATCGTTTGGTGAAATACACCCGAAAGGATTTGAATTCCCAAGAAACTGCCGAATACATTATGCCCAAAAAACCATTGAACTTGCTCAGAAATATCTTGGCCGGAAGCAATGAGAATATCCACATCGAATACAACCAGACCAACACGCGTTTCTCTTTTCAGAACATTGTCCTGACGTGTCGTTTGATCGATGGTAAATACCCGAATTACGAAGCGGTCATCCCAAAAGAAAACCCAAACGTCCTTACCATCAACCGCAATATGTTCCTCACTTCCTTGAGAAGGGTGGCGATTTTCTCCAATAAAACCACCAACCAAGTCCGCCTGAAACTCTCGGGGAGTTCCTTAATTATCCATGCAGAAGACTTGGACTTTTCAAGCAAAGCGGAAGAAAGGTTGCCATGCGATTACAATGGTGCCGATATGCAGATTGGTTTCAACTCCAAGTTTCTGATTGAAGTTTTAAATAATTTACAATCAGACGACATTACTTTGGAAATGTCCGAACCAAGCCGTGCCGGGATCATCAAACCCGTTGACGGATTGGAAGAAGGCGAAGAAATCCTGATGTTGGTGATGCCTGTCATGCTAAACGCTTAATCTTCAACTCACAAAGCCCCATTTGGTGAATAAAATATTGGTTCAACCAATTGCGGAGAGTTTATCATTATTCATTAAAAAATGAAAATATCTTATAACTGGCTTTCAACCTATTTAAAAACCGATATCGATGTCCAGAAAATCGGTGAAATCCTGACCAACATCGGTTTGGAAGTGGAGGGAATTGAAGCTGGAAAATCCGATCAAGGCAACCGGACAGGTGTCGTCGTCGGAAAAGTTACTTCGCTTGAGAAACACCCCAATGCCGACAAACTCCGGATTGCAACCGTCGATACAGGTAATGGTGCCGAACTCCAAATCGTGTGTGGTGCCCCCAATATTGCCGAAGAACAAAAAGTCGCGGTCGCCACCATTGGAACCGAGCTTATAGGAAGTGACGGAAAACCATTTCTGATTAAAGAAGCCAAATTGAGAGGGGTCGAATCTTTTGGAATGATTTGCTCCGAAGCCGAATTAGGAATCAGTGAAAACCATGACGGGATATGGGTTTTGGAACCTTCCGTGAAAATGGGTACGCCCATTTCTGAACTGATTAAAAAACAAGATTCCGATTCGCTTTTTGAAATCGGGTTGACCCCCAACCGTACCGATGCCATGAGTCATTTCGGGGTCGCGCGGGATTTGAACGCCGCTTTGAATGTTTTGAAAATCAATGCTGAATTTGCCCATCCGGAAACCGGAGATTTTGATGAATTGGTGAAAAAAGACAATTCAAAAAGCCCGGTGACCATCGAAATAAAAAATCCGGAAGCCGCTCCCCGTTATGCGGGGATTTATTTGAAAAACATCCACGTAAAGCCATCTCCGGAATGGATTCAGCAAAGATTGAAAACCATCGGCTTGCTGCCCATCAACAACGTTGTGGATATCACCAATTACATCCTACACGATTTGGGTCAACCTTTGCACGCTTTTGATGCAGATAAAATTGAAGGCAAAAAAATCATTGTACAAACTTTATCCCAAGGAAGTAAATTTACAACTTTAGAAGGTACAGAGCGGATTCTAAACGGTTCCGAACTCATGATTAGCGACGAAAAGGGCGGGCTTTGCATGGCCGGAATTTACGGCGGACTGAACTCCGGCGTGAGTGAATCCACCAAAAATATATTTTTGGAAAGTGCCTATTTCGATCCCGTAACCATTCGAAAAACTTCAAAATTCCATGGATTAAACACCGATTCTTCCTTTCGGTTTGAACGGGGAGTAGATCCAAACATGACACTTACCGCACTCAAAAAGGCAGTCACTTTATTGATTGAATATGCCGATGCGGAAATTGGTGGCGAAATTCAAGATATTTACCCTCATCCGATCCAAAATACAAACATCGTCCTGAGGTACCATAAAATAGACCAACTTTTGGGTGAAAGACTTCACCGGGAAAGGATTAAAAACATTTTAGAATTGCTTGAAATCAAAATCATTTCCGAATCCAATGAAACCTTGGAAGTTGAAGTTCCTCCCTATCGTGCCGATGTTCAGCGTGAAGTGGATTTGATTGAAGAAATTCTGCGGATTTACGGATACAACCAAATCAAAACGCCGGAAAAAATGAATTTCTCGGTAGTGAAAACGGAGGCTGTTGATCCTCAGAAACTTGAAAATGCAGTTGCCAATTATTTGGTTGCCTGCGGTTTTAATGAAGCGATGAACAATTCACTAACCAAATCGGAATACCAATCTGTTTTTGGTTGGGAGCAAGAAAAATCCGTCCAAATGCTCAATCCTTTAAGCGGTGATTTGGCTTTTATGCGTCAATCCTTGTTGCCCGGATTGCTTGAAAATACCGCCTTTAACATCAACCGCAAAAGAACGGACATCAAATTATTTGAGATTGGGAAATCTTATGAAAAAGACCAAGATAAATATCGGGAAACCTATCAATTGGCCTTGTTATTGTCCGGAAAGACTGCCCGGGAAAACTGGATAAACCACTCTGTTTCAACCCATTTTTTCCATTTGAAGGGAACGGTTGAGCAAATTTTTAAAAGATTGAACTTAAACGATATTAGCCAAAAACCAATTGCTTCAGCCAATTTTTCGGATGCCATTTCTTTGGAATGGGAAGGAAAGGACTTGGGCATTTTGGGAATCGTTGACAAAAGGCTATTGAAAAAAGCGGATATAGACCAAGAAGTTTTCTATGCAGAATTGAATTGGGAAACCATTACCTCTTTGGCTTCGAAACACCGGTTGAAATACAAAGAAATCTCAAAATACCCGGCTGTAAAAAGAGATTTGGCTTTGTTGTTGGACAAAAAATTCACCTATGCTGAATTGTATGAATCTACCCGGAAATTGAATTTAAAATTGTTAAAATCCATTCAACTGTTTGACGTTTACGAAGGTGAAAAATTACCCGAAGGCAAAAAATCCTATGCGATGAGTTTTCAGTTGCAAGACGAGGAAAAAACTTTGGGTGATGCGGAAATTGAAAAAACAATGAATGAATTAATTCGTAACTTTCAGAAAAATTTCAACGCCGAATTGAGAGGTTAAATCGAATATTATGAAAAAATCACTCCTATACATCGTTCTCACCGCTTTGTTTACACTTTCCTGCAAAACCTCGCCCATAGCCGATTTCAATAAAGTCAAGCAGGTTATGGAAACCAATACTTGGGTTTTGCAAGATGAAAACGGGAATGCGAAGGGATTTAACGGACAGGATGTTACGATGAATTTTCGCCAAGACAATGGTTTGCAGGCAAATGGCTTTGCGGGTTGCAACAATTATTTTACGAGTGTCGATTTGCAGCCGGCAGGAATCCGTTTCACCCAGCCCGGCGCGACGCTGATGGCTTGTCCGGAAATGGAAAGTGAGCAAGCATTCCTTGATTTATTGACACAAATCAACGGTTATGAAATCTCAGGAGGAGAATTGCGTTTTTACCAGAATAAAATTTTATTGTTGAGGTTTAAGGCAAGGTAAAGTATAATTTATATTCCTCTTAAAGGCTTCCAGATTAGGGATGGTCGTAAATTCGTTCTCCAAATATGGCACTGCCTACTCTGACCATATTGCTTCCCTCTTCCAAAGCGATTTTGTAGTCGCCGCTCATACCTATCGACAAAGTAGTCAGCCCAAAACTTGGTTTTAGTTTTTCAAACAGGATTTTCAAAGAACGGAATTCCTTTCTGATTTGGTCTTCGTTGTCGGTAAAAGTCGCCATACCCATTAACCCAACGATTTTCACAAAAGGAAACTTTGTTTCATAAGTCGCCAGAATCCGTTGGGCTTCTTCTTTTTCCATTCCGAATTTTGAATCTTCTTCCGCGATTTTAACCTGAAGTAAACAAAGTATAATCCTTTCCTGCTTCAAGGCTTGTTTGTTGATTTCTTTGAGCAAACTTTCGCTGTCAACGCTGTGAATGAGATGAACGAAAGGCGCGATGTATTTGACCTTGTTTTTTTGCAAATGGCCGATCAAATGCCATTTGATTTCCTTCGGAAGGACTTCGTATTTTTCTACCAATTCTTGGACTTTGTTCTCACCAAAATCAACTTGGCCGGATTCAAAAAGTTCAAGAATCGCTTCCGCAGGCTTGGTTTTGGAAACGGCAACGAGCGTAACATTCTCAGGCAAAGACATTTGAATCGAATGGAGGTTTTCTACATTGCTCATTCTTCTAAGTCAAAAATCGTGAGGCCGCTCAGCGGTTTGGGTTCAATGTAAGTACTTTTGGGAGGCATTTTCAATCCCAAATCCGCAATTTTTTGTAAATCCAAGGGGTTCACCGGATAGAAAAAGAAACCCGCTTTAAAACCTTCCGAATCCACCCGGTTTTTTAATTCCTTAACGCCTTCGATATTTCCTGTTCCACGGATGAAATCAATCCTTTCGTCATTACGAGAATCCTGAATGTTCAGATGGGGTTTCAAAACCAATTCTTCCAGTAAATAGGTATCGAGTTCGGAAAGCCCTTTTTCGGTCAGCATTTCTTTTCTGACAAACAAACCATAAAACTTTCCGTCCAGATACATCCCGATATGGTGTTTTTTGGAAGGAAAAAACGGGTTTTCTCCTCTTTCAACAATGTCGAACTTTTCTTTTAAAATATTGATAAAATCCTCATTTTCAAAACCATTCAAATCTTTTAACAGACGATTGTAATCTTTAATCAATAATTCACGGTCAGAAACGAGCATGGCCAACGTATAGTTGAAAGGCTCGGAACCGGTCGGATTTTTATGGTTTTTCCGAATATTTCGGGTATAAACCAGTGAGCTTTCCATGCGGTGATGGCCGTCGGCAATATAAAGGAATTCGTTATTTTCTACCGAATCTTTGAATTGTTGGAGGTTCAAACGGTTTTCCACGACCCAGAGTTGGTGTAAATTTTCTTCCTTGTCTTTGAACGATAAAGCAGGCAGGCGTTTCATTTCCACGTCCATCAACAAATCGATTCTTTGGTTATGATGGTAAGTCAGCAAAACCGGCTCAGCATGGAAATGAACGTTTTGCAAATAATCCGCAAACAATTCAACGCGTTTGGTCAGTGTTTCTTCGTGTTTTTTGATGGAACCGTTTTCATAATCATCCATATTTACCAAACCGATTATTCCGCGGATACGCTCTTTAGATGGTTTGCTGAGCTGGTAAATATAGAAAGCGGATTTATCGGTTTCCGAATTTTCATTTTGAACGTAGTCCTTGAAATTCTCCAGAACCTTCCGGTGTTTTGCCGCAGCTGAATCACCAGCGTTTTCCCAAGTGGGTTTGATGATATGAAGGAAACTATTCGGATTTGATTCTAACTCCTTCAATAATTCATCTGATGGATAGGCATCTACGGATTTTGTGGAAAAAAAGCCCGCAATTTCTTTTACGGGCCGTATTCCTTTAAAAGGTTTGAATTGCGGCATGGTGCAAATTTAGGAAATTTATAACACTTCTTCGCCTTTGTAAAATTTCGCAATCTGTTCAGCCAACTCAATCCCGATGCGTTCTTGGGCTTCCTCTGTACTTCCGGCCAAATGCGGCGAAAGGGAAAGTTTTTCGTTCATGAGCAACCGTACACTGGGCTTGGGTTCGTCTTCGAAAACATCAAGACCCGCACCGGCCAATTTCCCTGAATCCAAGGCTTCTAACAATGCTTCTTCGTTTATGACGCCGCCCCTTGCGGTATTGATAATCATGGCGCCGTCCTTCATTTTTTCAATTTCCGCCGTATCAATAATGTATTTATCCTGCGCCGGAATGTGTAATGTGAGAATGTCACTTTGGGCTAAAACTTCTTCAAATGACTTGATGTCAAAATGAAAAACGATGCACTGACCGTCAAAAAATTCCACGGGGACATCGGCTTCCGTATAGGTTCTGTCATAGGCGATGACCTTCATTCCCGCCCCGATTGCGTTTTTGGCAACTTCTCTTCCGATTCTTCCGAATCCGACAACACCCAAAGTTTTTCCTCTCAATTCAAAGGCTTTCCCATAAGCTTTTTTCAATTCTTTGAATTTTGTTTCGCCTTCCAACGGCATGGTCCGGTTGGAAGCGTGCAAGTTGCGAAACAGGGAATAAACATGCGCCATGACCATTTCGGCTACTGAAGCGGAGGAAGCCGCCGGTGTATTGATTACCAAAATCCCTTTGGATTCAGCGTACTCCACGTCAATATTGTCCATGCCCACTCCTCCCCGACCGATGATTTTCAGTTGGGTCGCATCGATTAAGTCTTGTCTGACTTTGGTTGCACTTCGTACCAATAGTACTTCAACCTTGTTTTCATTGATGTAATTGGCCAGTTGGTCTTGCGCAACAAAAGTGGTCAGGACTTCAAAGCCTTCTTTTTCCAACAATATTTTTCCGCCTAATGAAATGCCGTCGTTTGCTAATATTTTCATACTAATTATTTCTATAATTTAATTTTTGTCCTTGACTTTGCCGAATCATTCCGTTAAGTTTCCGAGGACGAAGAATCCCGGATTCTTCATTCGGTTACCTTCATTAGAATGATACACTTTAAATCTTATCCGAATTTTTGTTCAAATTCCTTCATTACGTCCACCAAAACCTGAACGCTTTCGATGGGCAAGGCATTGTACATACTGGCTCTGTATCCGCCTACATCGCGGTGGCCGTTTAAACTGGCAATTCCTGCTTCCTTCCACATTTTATCAAATTCACCTTTCAGCGTTTCATCTTTCAACACAAAAGTGACATTCATTTCGGAACGGTCTTCGACTTCGGCTGTTCCGGTAAATAAGCCATTCCGGTCGATTTCACCATACATCAATTCTGCCTTGGCTTGGTTGCGATTCGCGATTTCGGGAACGCCGCCCAAATTTTTCAACCATTGCAAGTTCAACATGACACCGTAAACCGCCAAAACAGGCCAAGTATTGAATGCGCTTCCTTTTGAGATGTGGGTCTGGTAGTTCAGGTAATTCGGGATATCCCTTCCGGTTTTGCCCAAAACTGCTTTGTTGATAATGGTTACCACACTTCCGGCGGGGCCCATATTTTTCTGTGCGCCGGCATAAATCACATCGAATTTGGAAACGTCAACGGGTTTACTCATGATGTCGGACGACATATCGCAAACCACCGGTACACTTACTTCCGGAAATGATTTCATTTGGGTACCGAAAATCGTGTTGTTGGAGGTACAGTGAAAATAATCCACATCATTGGGAACCGTATAATTTTTCGGAATGTAGTTGAAATTTTTATCGGCGGAAGAAGCCACCACATTTACTTCTCCCATTCTTTTTGCTTCTTTGATGGCATTTTTGGCCCAAACGCCGGTTTCGGTATAAGCCGCTTTTCCACCTTCCGCTTTCATCAGGTTGTAAGGAACCATCACGAACTGTAAGGAAGCACCTCCTTGGGTAAAGATGACTTCGTGCGTATCGGGAACATTCATAAGTTCCTTTACCAAAGAAATGGCGGTGTCGATCACTTCCTGCGCATCAGCTCTGCGGTGCGATATTTCCATGATGGAAGAACCTGAATGGTTGAAATTCAAAACGGCTTCAGCCATTTTGTCGAAAACTTCTTGGGGAAGGATGCAGGGGCCTGCGCTGAAATTGTGGATTTTCATCTGTTTAAATTTATTGTTTGTATTTGAACAATTTTATGATTGCCCGGGTGATTTATTTTATTTATTTTGATGTTCAAAGTTCAAAATTTTCATACTCATTACCAAATTCATCCAGCTTAAGTTTTTTGCCTTTTCTTTCAACCTCTAAATAACCGTTTACAAAGCGTTCGCCAATCGCATCGTACTCAAATTGATTGATGTACTGAAGCGTTCGGATATTGGCGATTTTATTTTTCCCGTTTTTTAAGATAATCCGGCAAAGCGAGCCGTCATCGGTCAAAGCAAGGGTTATGCCGCCATAGGGGCTGAAAATATCGGCACTTCTGGAATATTCGATGACTTTTTCGAAACCAGAGTTCCACCAGGCCAAAGTCAGGGTTTCGGTCTCCTTTTCAAAACTCAAAGTAAATATTTTGAAATCTTGTTTTTCGTTATTGCAGTAAATCCGTGTCTGGTCATATTCGAACGGGATAACTGCATTTCCTTGCAGGTCAATGATACCGGCTTTTCCATTTTTCCTTCCCCAGAAATAGGGCAGATCGGCGTATGCTTTCCCAATCATTTCAAAATCATGGGCAATATTGTTTTTAGCAAAAACACTGTCTATGAATGCCTGTTCTCTACGCTTTCCTTCCTCCCTTTCCTTGTCCCGTTTGATTTGTTTGGGGTCATCCGGCATGACTGCTTCAAAATGCGGTGTCAAATCCAGTTTGGATAAATAGAAATCTCCCGGTTCGAAAATTTCATTTTGGCGATTGATCCAAACGGTATCCTTGCCCACTATGACTTTGGCCAATGAAATTTGATAAAGGGTTTCCGAACCCCGTTTGAATGCTTTGTCCCGGACTTCATAAATCACAAAAGGTTCCAGGATTTTATTTTTGAGCAAAGCTGGTTGGATTTGCGCGAGTGAAAAATTTCCGCTCAGGCATAGGATCAAAGAAATGATTACGCCATTATTTTTCAATTGAACATGGAAATTAGAACCTGAAACAAAACCCATTATTCTCCGTGCATAAAGTCTTTCTTTTTCAATAACCTTTCTTCGCTTTCCACGTGGTCATCATCCGGTACGCAGCAGTCCACCGGGCAAACCGCAGCACACTGCGGTTCTTCATGAAAACCTTTGCATTCGGTACATTTATCGGGCACGATGTAGTAAACCTCATCGCTTATAGGTTCCTTTGCTTCGTCGGCGTTGTGCGTTTCGCCATCAATGTTAACGATGTTACCGCGCAATTTCGTTCCGTCCGCATAGCGCCAATCTACTGCCGCTTCATAAATTGCATTGTTTGGGCATTCAGGTTCACACGCTCCGCAATTGATACATTCATCAGTGATTATGATTGCCATTATTCTGTATTTTAAATTGAGAATTTTAAATTAAAAAATGAATTCAAACCCCTTTGGGCTCTCCTTTCTAAATTTCATACATTTGCACCGCAAAATTACCACATTTTTTTATACTTTATGTCAATTCCGAACCGGATTTCCGCGATAAATGATTTAGGTCAGTTTTTCTGTTTCATTACTGAAAATGAAACCGATAAAACAGCAAATTTATCTAAATACGAATACCTGAAAGAGGAATTCCTCTCC
>JAEZDQ010000175.1 GCA_023433225.1 Bacteroidota bacterium
GTCTGGTTCCGTTTAGCCAAGAAATAATAGGTACGGCATTTGGTTTCGATGTTTATAGAATCATTACAGATGTGGAATTGACCTTCGCCGGCGGAGCAACGGGAACAACTTATTGGATGCATCCGACCGCTACTGCAGCGGGAGGAGCAACAGGCGGTTTGTTCTGGGAAATCACTTCATTGGGTACTTTAGGTTCGCCTATCCACACCAGTGAAGCGGGAGGTCCATGGAATGCAGACCCAGATAGCTTTGATGCGGTATTCAAATTGCATTGTGAGGATTTAGGTGCGTCCGATGTGACTGCTTATGATTTTACCTATTATCCGAATCCGGTTAAAGACGAATTGAACATCAGTTCACAAAAACAGATTGAGTCTGTTTCGGTTTACAATTTGGCCGGACAGCAAGTAATTTCGCAAAAAATGAATGTAAACCAAGGAAAACTGAGTACGAATTCACTTGCTCCCGGGGTTTATGTTTTCAGGGTGATTTTAGACGGTGGAATGGTTGAAACCTTTAAGATTATCAAAAAGTAATTAGCAATAATTCACTTTCCAATAAGAATGGCCCGAATTATTTCGGGCCTTTTTTATTGGAAATATTTGAATGTTATAACAGAAAGGATTTACATAGAAATTGTTTCCATGAAAAAATATTTATTTTTATGGAATCTATGGGACTATGAAAACTTGCAAAAATTGCCAAACCGAATTTGGAGGAAAATATTTAATTAATGCGGCCAGAAATTTTATACGGATAAAGATAAGTCGGCATCATCCTTGGTCGAAGAATCGGTTCATTTTCTTACGCATTCTTCATAAATAATAATTCAGAAAAAAATTGAGTTAAAAGAATTCCAAATTTTATCAAACGAAAGGTAATTTGACTACTTCCGCCAAAACATTTTTATCACGAATTTGAATGTAAATCCGTGTTCCTACTTTTGAAAAATCAACGGCTACATATCCCAATCCGATTCCTTGTTTCAACATGGGAGATTGGGTACCTGATGTGACGATGCCTAAAGTATTTTCATATTCATCTACAATCTTATAATCATGACGGGGAATTCCTTTTTCAATCATTTTGAATCCGACTAATTTTCTTTCGATTCCTTTTTCCTTTTGTTGGGCGATGATATCCTTGGCAATAAAATCGGTATCCAATTTGGTTACCCAACCCAATCCCGCTTCCAAAGGTGAAGTTTCATCATTGATGTCATTCCCGTAAAGGCAATAACCTTTTTCCAAACGAAGGGTGTCCCGAGCTGCCAAACCGCAAGGCTCAATCCCGAAAGTTTCTCCGGCTTCAAATACCTTTTGCCAGATTGTTTCTGCATCTTCATTTTTGAAATAGATTTCAAATCCTCCCGAACCGGTATAACCCGTGGCTGAAATAATCACATTCTCAATTCCTGCGAATTTTCCGATTTTAAAGTGGTAAAACGGAATCGATGCCAAATCAATGTCGGTCAGTGATTGCATGGCCTCAATGGATTTCGGTCCTTGGATGGCCAGCAAAGACATTTCGTCAGAACGGTTTTCCAAAGAAACATTCCATTTATTGTGTTGACTGATCCAATTCCAATCTTTCTCAATATTGGAAGCATTCACCACCAGCATCCATTCTTCTTCCGAAATTTTATAGATAATCAAATCGTCTACTATTCCCCCATTCTCATTGAGTAAACAGGTGTACTGCGCTTGGCCTGCTGCCACCTTAGAAACGTCATTGGTGCCAACGTATTGAAGGAATGCCGCGGCATCAGCACCTTTTACAAAAAATTGCCCCATGTGGCTCACATCGAAAACCCCTACTCCTTCCCTGACGGCCATGTGTTCTTGGTTTACGCCCGCATATTGAACCGGCATTTCATAACCTGCAAAAGGAACCATTTTCGCATTTAAATTTTTATGAATTTGATTGAGTGCTGTTGTTTTCATCATTTGAAATTTTAAGGAAATTCAGGCAAATGTATTAAATAAAGCTGATTTGGGGCTGCAATATGATTTCAATCAAGTAGTTTGTGCTGCATCGCAAAAAGGACGAGTCCTACCCGGCTCTTGACATTTAGTTTCTCAAAAAGAATTTGTCGATAACCATCTATGGTTTTGGGACTTAGATTCATTTCAGCGGCAATCTCTTTGTAAGTGCAATCGGCACAACAAAGGCGGAGGAATGTCAGTTCATTGGTCTTCAAACTATCCAACAGGTTTTGGATATTGCCGCCGTTCATGCTTTTCAATAGTGCGTTACTGGCCAATTCATTATGGTAAAAACCTTCTTTCATAATTCTGTCCATGGCTTGATTGAGGGTATTGGGCGAGACATTTTTGAGCAAATACCCATGGGCACCCAACCTCAAACTCTTGACGATTCCTTCCTCTTCATCATTCATGGATAAAACCAAAACTTTGAATTGATGCTTGCTTTTTTGAATCCATTCCAAAGTTTCAAAGCCATCCATCAGGGGCATATTCAAATCCAATAATACAATTTCAGGTAAATCTTTCCGGTGAACCTTGAGTTTTTCGATAAAATCCTTCCCGTTTTCCGCGGCAAATGAAACGCTGTAACCTTCCAAGTTATTAACCATTTCGGACAAAGCGCCCGTAAACAAAAGGTGATCGTCCACAATCGCCACATTAATTTGCTTCATGTTTTGTTAGTTTGGTTTTGTAGTTCAATATCAATCTCGTACCCTTCCCGGGTTCAGATTCAAAGTTAATGAATGCGCCGATTACTTTGGCTCTGTTTTTCATATTAATCAGTCCAGTTCCGGGTTTTTCAATTTTACCGTAACCCAAACCATTATCTTCTGCCCTGATTTTTAATTCATTAAAAGTAAATTCAAAGACGACTTCGAGCCGTGTGGCTTTCGCGTGTTTGAGCGTGTTTGAGAAAAATTCTTGTAAAATCCTCAGGATGGTCAATTCCACTTCTTCGTTTAACCGAAATGGTTTTCCTTTTAGTTCAAATTCCGTGGACATAAATTTCAATCTTTTGAACCTTTCCAATTCAATTTTGACGGATTCGAGAAGACCGATATTTTTGATGTAATCGGTGTTGAGGGCTTTGGACAAAGCCCGGACTTCTACAATGGCCTTTTCTATCAATTCCTGTGATTCTTGGATTTTAGGTTTGAATTCCGGTGGCGCATTGTGAATCAGACTATGACTGTAGAGGCTTATGGCAGAAAGGATTTGACCAATATTGTCATGGATTTCCCAAGAAATATTCTTCAAGGTTTGCTCTTGAACTTCAATGCGGATTTGGGTAATTTGTTTCAGATAGGTTTCCCTTCTTTTTTGAAACAAAAAAAACAATACAATCAGGCTGATGCAAAATATAAGGAAAGTAGCTGCAGCCGAAATAATCAGTAAGTAAATATCTTTTTGCTCCATAGAAAACCAAAAATAAACAAAAGGTTCTTAAGCAATACCGCGGAAAATAAGATATAAAACAGCGCATGCCTGAATTCGCCCAAGGTTTCTTTCCAACTCCTGATAGTTTGTACGGGTAAAGTTGTAGCGAAAAATATCAATAAACCCAAACAAATCCAAAACAACAAATTTCTGAAAATCTCTTCCAGCCCGGTGTTGGAACGGAGCATTTGGTTAAACAGCAATATAATCAGCGAAATATGCGAAAATGAAGCTAATACATAGGTGTAAAAAATAGGCTCAACAAAGAAATTTTGGGCACCCACAACACAGGTTACCAAGGTTACGGAATTAAATACTACTAAGAATGCGAGCAACACTTTTCTGTTGAACCTATTAAAATAATGCCAATAGATAAAGGCTAAAAAATTGAATTCGAGAATATAAAGAATATTGAATAACCAAACATTTTGTACCCGGTAAAAGAACATGCAGAAGATTTCTAAAAATACAATAAAACCCAAATAAAACGGGAAATATTTAAGCACCGTATGTTTGTATTTCGGATAAAGCAGAAGACTGGTAATAAAGGTCATAATTTCTACTCCAACACCTATATTTATCATTAATTCTTTCATATATCATTCACAAGCATTGGGACAGGAGGTCATGGTGTTTCCAATGGAACTTTTCTTGCCGCCTGCGCTTTTTTCCTCCTTGGACTCAGCCACCAATTCCGACAATAAATCTTTCAAATCTTTTGGTTTACCTTGTTCTGAATAAATCGGGTCAAATGCAATGTTGCGTGTTCCGTTTCCATAAGTAGGCGCAAGCATCAAGGTTTTATCATAAACTTCATTGTTCGGATTGGGTGAACCCGGCTCCGCTTTTTTATATTGAGTGTGGATAAAGTCGATTCCCGTCAATTTAATTCCTTTTTCGGCAGATGCCTGTTCTATGTATTGAATGTAAGCCTTCATTTCTTCAATGGAAATCCATGTCCGTAAAGCATATTCTGCTCCTAACTCCTGTGGATGCGCTTCGTTGTAATTTACCAATTGTTCCTTGGCTTTTTCCAAACTAATTAAATTGGTTGGAATCGCGGACGAGATTGCGGTTTTCGCTTCCAAGTCCGAATCCGCTGTCGGTGTTTCAGTTGGCGTTTCTTTGGAGCAACCCCATAAAGCGATTGCAATACAAATACTTAATACTGTTTTCATAATAATGTAGATTTAAAAATCAAAGTAATGGATTTTATCGTTCAATTTTACATCAAACTAAAAAAACAGGAAAAATCCTGTAAAACCTACCGGGTTTTTCCTGTACCCAACACAGGGTTTTTCCTGTAAAAAATACAGGTAAAATACTTGAAAAAGTCAGGGTTTTCCCTGAGTCTTTTTTCAAAACCTAATTCCATCTTTGCATCAAAGCTTCTGTTATGAGACCGGATTTAAATATATCATTTCATTTAGACCATTTTTATTACCACAATGAAAATTATGAATGGACGACGGAAATGCCCCGTTATTGGTTCTCCTTTTTCAAAATCGACGGTTCAGGCTGTAAATTGAATGAATCACTTCGTTTAGAAGGAAAAGCTGTCGTTTATTCACCATTTGAAAAAATGGAAAACCTCAATAGCATAGAACCGGACAAGCAAGATGTATTGCGAATCCCTTATCAATTAGGGTATGAGGAAATCAATCTGAAACCTATACCGGTACCGGAATTTGTAAAGAAATCCGGTATCGAAAGTGTAGAATCCTATGCGGGTTGCATTGTTGTATTGATGAATGAATACTGTGCATCTAATGATGAAAAAAATACTTATTCCCAATTATTGACCACAACCATACAAAATTCCTTGGACAGACTGATTCCCCATTTGAACCATGATAACAAAAATATACCTAAACATTTGGAGACGATGCAACAGGAAATTGATACTGTTATTTTACAAGAATCGGAAAAAAACCAAAGTTTTTGGAAAAGATTGACCACCGAAAGCATCGTTAATTCTACCGTCTGGAAGTTCTCGTCGGATGAATTAAGCAATATGAATTCCGTTTCCCTAACCAAATATTGGGGAAGAGACGGGCTTTGGGAACTCTCCGGCGATTTGAAAATTAAAAAGCCTAAATCTCAAAACAGAAGTAAAACACGCAAAATACAGACCATGAAAACACCTTAAACTTTACTCACTATTTCATTTAAACTCTCACGTTGGACTCTTGTCAAAATTATTTTGGCAAGAGTTTTTTTTAGCAATAGGCGAATTCTATATTTGCCTGTCATTTCCAAATTCTTTTCATGAAATTTATATCTTTTTTGAGCGTTTTTATTTTTATATTTTCCTGTAGCCAAAACAAAAAATCCATCCAATTGGAAAACGGCGATTTACTCTTTCTGGAAAATGCTTCCGGTAATTTGTCAAAAGCGATTGATGAAGTAACCCAAACCGAAAATGCCACGAATTATTCGCACATTGCACTGGTTGAAAAATCGGGAGAGGAAATCTGGGTTCTGCACGCCGCTCCGGAAAAGGGTTCTGAACGGATTTCATTGGAGGATTTTAAAAAGTATGCAGAAAACGATTCTTCTCAAATAATCATTTACCGCATCAAAAAACTACATCAACCTGACTTCCATAGCGCAATATCAAACGCTAAAACCATGCTCGGAAAACCTTATAATTTCACTTATGTCTTAAGTGATACCGCCTATTATTGTTCCGACTTCATCCACAATGCATTTCTCCGAGATTCGATTTTCCATATGGAACCCATGACTTTTAAAGACCCGGAAACCCGTCAATTTCATCCGACTTGGATTGAGTTTTACGAAAAACAAGGCATGGAAATCCCTGAAGGAAAGCCCGGATGTAACCCCAACGGAATGGCGGCGTCGGAGAAATTGGAAAAACTCGGCCGTTTATAAATCTTAATTGGGCTATCTTTGCAGCGGAAAAACCAATGATGGTTTTTTAATCTTTGGAATAACATCCTATAATAGACCTAACAAATGAAATTTAACCCTTGGCACCACGTATCGGTGGGTGAAAAACAACCCGAAGTCGTAGAAGCAATCATTGAAATTCCGCAAGGAAGTAAAGCGAAATATGAACTGGACAAGGCTTCCGGGCTTTTGCGCTTGGATCGCGTACTCTTTTCATCGGTATCTTACCCCCACAATTATGGGTTCATCCCTCAGACTTTGGGCGACGACAACGACCCGCTGGACATTATTGTAATTTGCCAAATTGCAGTGGACCCGCTATGTATCATTGAAGCAAACGTCATCGGCGTTCTGAGGATGATAGACAACGGCGAAGGCGACGATAAAATCATAGCCGTTGCAAGCAACGACATGAGTGTCAACCATATAAAAGATGTATCAGAACTTCCGCCCCATTTGACCGTGGAATTGCAGAACTTTTTTGAAGATTATAAAAAATTGGAAAACAAAATAGTGGTGGTAGAAGAATTTCAAAATGCCGAAGTCGCCTATGGCATAGTCACCAAAGCAATCCAAAATTACCAGGAAAATTACCTGAAAATCAAAAAGGAAACCAAGAAAAAATAAGTTAATTTTATTCCCCTGAATATTCAACAAAGTTGCGGGGAGTTTCAAACAAGGTGATTTTCAATTCGAAAGCCGTATCTAACTTTTCCCGGATGCGGTTCCAAATAACAACCGCAATATTTTCAACAGTTGGATTCAACTTTTGAAATTCCGCTATTTCAAGGTTAAGATTTTTATGGTCTAAATATTCCTCGACTTCCTCGAAAATGATTTTTTTCAAGTCGTCCAGATTCATCACGAAACCAGTCTCAGGATTGATTTCTCCTTTTATGGCGACAATTAATTCATAATTATGGCCATGAAAATGGGGATTGGAACATTTTCCGAAAACCTTTTCATTTTCAGCATCATCCCAACTCGGATTGAACAATCTGTGGGCAGCATTGAAATGTGCTTTTCGACTAACTGTAACTTTCATGTTCCAATTTCGCTAAATATTCTTTAAAAATAATTTTAAACCAAACGGTATATTGTCCCGGATTAGAATCCATATCTGCAATCAATTCATCCATGGAAATCCATTTATACGCACTCACTTCTTCGGGATTGATTTGAATTTTACCATCAAATTGTCCGGTAAAAACATGGTCGAGTTCATGTTCAAAGAGATTTTCATCCAATTTCGCTTTATAAATGAAATGAAATTTCGGCTCCAATTCACAGTCGAATCCCATTTCTTCTTGCAACCGTCTGTGTGCTGCTTCCAAATAAGTTTCATTTTCCCTCGGATGGCTGCAACATGTATTGGTCCAAAGCGCAGGAGAATGGTATTTGTCCGAAGCCCTTTGCTGGAGTAATAGTTCTCCCTTGGAATTGAAAATAAACACCGAAAAAGCCCGGTGCAATAAGCCGGCTATGTGTGCTTGTTGTTTTTCCATCAACCCCAATTCTTCGTCGTTTTCGGTTACCAATACCACAAATTCTTCCATTCCGCAAAGTTAAACTTTAGAAATGAAATTACCGGAATATACCCTAAACATTTGGCACATCCTTTGACTTTATACCGAGATTGAATCCACTTGAGTATTTGTATTTTATTGATTGACAACTGATTTAAATTAAATATAAAATACAAAAAACCAATTTTGTGAAAGTTCAATTGAATTTGCTGACACTTTAACATAAACCCTGACGATGAATATAGACAACTTGTCACTTGACCATATTATAAATGAAGAGGTAGAACTCATTCCTTTGATGAGCGAGGAGGATGAAAAAAAATACAAAAAGCAACCCATTCCGGATGCACTTCCGATACTCTCGTTAAAAAACACCGTTCTTTTTCCGGGAGTTGTGGTTCCCATTACTGCGGGCAGGAACCAATCCATAAAACTTTTGGAAGATGCTTATAAATCCGACCGGATCATCGGGGTCGTAGCCCAAAAAAACGTGAAAATTGATGTTCCGATTGCAACCGATATTTTTGAAATCGGTACCGTAGCCCGCATACTCAAAATGCTCAAAATGCCAGATGGCAATACCACCGTTATTTTACAAGGAATCAAACGTTTCGAATGGATGGAAATGTTGCAAACCGATCCCTATTTCAAAGCAACTATCCAAATCTTGGAAGACAAAAAACCGAATAGCAAAAACAAAGAATACCAGGCTATTATAGACTCGCTCAAAGATTTGGCATTACAAATCGTCGAAATTAACCCCATGCTCCCTTCCGAAGCGAGTTTGGCTATCAACAGCATTGAAAGCCCCTCTTTTTTAATCAATTTTGTTAGTTCCAATTTGAATTTATCCATCAGCGAAAAACAAAGCCTCTTGGAAATTAATAATTTGAAGGATCGCGCCACGGAAGCCATGAAATTTATGGGCGTGGAATTACAGAAATTGGAACTCAAAAATGATATCCAGTCCAAAGTCCGGCAAGACATGGATCAACAACAGCGCGAATACTTCCTTTACCAACAAATGAAAACCATTCAGGAAGAATTGGGAGGTGTCTCTTCTGAAGCGGAAACGGAAGAAATGCGGCAACGCGCCAAAACCAAGAAGTGGAACGCAGAAACCCAAGCTCATTTCGACAAGGAATTGAACCGTTTATTGAGGTTGAACCCGCAAATGCCCGAACACAGTATCCAACGCAATTATCTGGATTTCCTTCTGGACTTACC
>JAEZDQ010000015.1 GCA_023433225.1 Bacteroidota bacterium
CGGTTAATGTCAAAAAATATCATCCCTTAGTTCCCCTCCTTTGGAGGGGTTAGGGGAGGCCGATTTAGGGTGGTTACAGCGGCAGGGCTCACCTCTTCCCATTCCGAACAGAGAAGTTAAGCCTGCCTGCGCCGATGGTACTGCATACAAGCGGGAGAGTAGGTCGCCGCCAGTCTTTTTTTACAAAATCCTTATCATTTATTTGGTAAGGATTTTTTTTGGTTTAAATGTTCAGGGTAATGTTCAGAATTGAGTAAAATGAAAGAACAGAGAAGTTAATTCGCCCTGGCGAACGATGGTACTGCATACAAGCGGGAAATTAGCCGAAGCCGCGCTTCGGCCCGCCAGTCTTTTTTTAAAATCCTCACAGCGTATTGAGATTTTTTGTTCCGTCTGCTTCACTATAAATTGTATATTTGCGGCTCATCAAAATAAATTAATCTTTATGAAAAAAATATTCGTAGCATTTTTAGCATCATTGGCCATTATTTCCTGTCAAAAAGAAAAAACGGAAGAAGTAAAAACTGAAAACACCGAATTGGCCATGGCGGATTATGAGTTATTTGGTTCTGAAATTACTCCGGAAGGAGCCATATCTCCCGAGGAAATGCTGAAAATGTATGAATCGATGGCAACAGGCGATTCTATTGAGGTCACTCTTAAATCAAGCGTTACTTCGGTTTGCCAAAAGAAAGGCTGCTGGATGAAATTGGATTTGGGTCAGCCGGAAAAAGAAGCCATCATCAATTTCAAAGATTATAAATTCTTTGTTCCGATGGATGCCGAAGGGGCCGATGCAATTGTACACGGTATGGCTTTCAAAAGGGAAATCCCGGTTGCAGAATTAAAACACAGAGCTGAAGACGGTGGTAAATCTGAAGAAGAAATTGCGGCGATTACCGAGCCGGAATTAAAGTATGATTTCGTTGCAGACGGCGTATTGCTGAAGAAAAAAGGTTAATGAAACCCTTTCTCGGAATCCTTCTCCTGATATATGTTTTTATACCGGTTTCTTGTAACCAAGATTCTGGTAAAGAATTGAGTTCGAGTGAATTTAACGAAGTTTACCAACTTTCGGAAATGGCTTCGCTCATGGAAGATATGTATTCCGAACTCGAAAAAATAAGGCCTCAAATTATTGAAAATAAAGAAATTGGAACTTATCCGCGAATGCTTGGGAAAATTCACACCGCTGAAATGACCAATACTTTTGAACGAAATTTTGAGTTTGAAAGATTTAGCAAATTATTACTGGAAAACCAAAAGGCTTTGTATGACAGCCCTGCCGACTCATCACGTGTTGAACTTTACAATACCGTGGTTCGGAGCTGTGTCCTTTGCCATCAGTCAGAGGTCGGATGTCCCGGGCCAATTCCCAGAATTAATGGTTTGATAATCCCAATGAATTAATAATCAACCATCGCTGACGATAACACCGTTTTGATGTTTTCGTAAGTATGGTTTAAAAGCTCCGGAATTTCAGTTTTTGATTTCCATTGTGCAATTCCGATTCCCTCCTCGGTTTGTGGAATCAATTCTTCATTTCCCTCATAAAACATTTCATACCAATAGGTTGTTTTCAACCGCAGCCGGGTGTCAAAATAGATGTGATACGTATGGGTGATGAATTTATTTATTTTTAAATTATTGATTCCACATTCTTCTTCCACCTCTCTGACAGCCGCTAATTCAGTGGTCTCGCCTACTTCTACTTTGCCTTTGGGCAAATCCCATTTTCCCAATCGGTAAATAAAAAGGATTTGGCCTTCCGTATTTTTGACTAAACCGCCGGCAGCCTCTATATAATGGAAATGCCGGGTGAAAGATTGCCAAAGTTTATCTAAATTATGGGTGTAAATGTTGATAGAGGAAGCCACATTGTTTTTCAACATATCCATGGCTTCGGCAAACTGGCTTTCGTTATGGAATTTCAAATTTTTAGCATCGGGTACAGGTTTTTCCGACAAGGTTAAGGGTTTCTCGTAAAAAAAAACTTTGTACATTTGAAACAGTTTCACACAAATATACTAAAATTCAAAATAATGAAAGTAAGCACAGAAAAAGTGAGGTTTTCCAAAAATCAGGAAGAAACATTTGAATTTTTATCAGATATGAACAATTACCGCCAGCTGATGCCGGACGACACCAAATCATTTGAAATCCATGAATCGGGGAAAGGCTTTGCCGTTCAAATCGGGAATTTACCTAAAGTCGGGATGAAATTGAAAGATTCCAACCGGTCTTCCCAATTGGTTTTCGAATCGCCTTCACCGAATTTTGAATATTATTTAACGATTGACATTGAGCCGGTTGATGGATCGAATGCTGATGTGTCATTGAATTTTGATGGCAAATTCAATATGATGATTGAAATGATGGCCAAAGGCCCGTTGACGAACTTTATCAATACGATTGCCGAAAAACTCGGCCGGATTTAAATCTATTTCAAATCCTTATAAAACTTTCTTTTCAACAGAAAATACTGGAAAGGAACCCAATTTTTATGGTAATAATTTCGAACCCCCGGTTTCCGGAGTTTCCGGTAATGCGAAATCTTTTTGTAAAACCCGAAATGAGAATCCACTACCGCCCAAAGATGGGGGAATCCTTCATAGAACAAAAACACGATTCCCGTGATTCCATCCAGCGAAAGCCTTGCAAAAACAAATGGAAACGTTTTCCATTCGGGTAAATTCTTGACCAACATCCACAAACTGTTTCTGAAATTCAGGTATGTTTTTTTCGGATTGCTGCTTTTCAGAGTTCCCCCGCCAAGATGGTAAATGGTTGATTCTCCACAATAAAATACTTTTTTATGGGAATTGTTCAATCGCCAACAAAGATCGATTTCTTCCATGTGCGCAAAGAAACCTTCGTCAAATCCGCCGATTTCTTCGAAATCCTTTTTTCGGATGAACAGACAAGCACCGCTCGCCCAAAAAGTCTGGATGCAATCGTTGTATTGCCCTTCATCTTTTTCCAAAGTCCAGAAAACGCGGCCACGGCAAAGCGGATAGCCTAAATTGTCGATGAAACCACCGCCGGCTCCCGCATATTCAAAATATTCAGGATTTTTATAATCTAAAATTTTGGGCTGAATGGCTGCAATATTTTCGTCTTTTTGAAACAATTCCACAACAGGATCCAACCAGTTTTCAGTCACTTTTACGTCTGAATTCAGCAAACAGAAAATCTCCGGAGTGGAATTGTGTGCTTTGACAAGCTCAGCATGACTTTGATAATTTATATTTTTTTGATTTTCTTGCGAGTTATCTTGAACTTCGCCAATGTCATCCTGAGCTTGTCGAAGGATCTTTTTAATCCCTTCGTTATATCCTTTCGCATACCCAAAATTTCCTTCATTTTGAATGATTTTAATTTGCGGATAATTTGATTTTAAATATTTTACGGAATCATCATCAGATGCATTGTCAATAACATAAATAGCCGCACCTTTTGAAAATGAGACTACTGAAGGAAGAAATTCTTCCAACAATTTTCTTCCATTCCAATTCAATATGGCGATGGCTGTTTTCAATAATCGATTCCTTTTTTATATTTCCATCTTTTGTGGCTCCAAAGCCAATTATCCGGATTTTTACGGATGGTTTCTTCCAAATTTTCGAAAAATTTATCAACGATCTCCATGGGTTCATAATTTTTGTCTTCAGGCAGAATTCTTTCGAAAGTGGTATGGTAATGACCTTGTTTGATTTTTACCATTTTACAGAAAATAACAGCCATTTCTTTTTTGATGGCCATTTTATCAAAACCAATAAAAACAGGTGTGTCTTGGTTTAAAAACCTCAAAGAGTGATGAATGGCAGATTTTTTCGGGCTTTGGTCTGCCACAAAAAGGTAAGCATGTTCACCATTATTTGGGGTGCTCATCATATACCGGGCGGTATTTTTCATTTCCAGAGGAATGGTGCCGAACTTACCCCGAATCTGGTTGATTCTTTCATTCCAGAAATTATTTCTTACTTTATGGTAAACCGCAACCGTTTTTTCGGTGGGAACATTTGGCCCCAAGCCTACAAACCATTCCCAATTAAAGATGTGCCCCGCCATCAAAATAATGTCTTTTTGCTCGTCCTTACATTCTTTGAAAATATGTAAATTGCTGTATGTATGCCGTTTGTTTAATTCATTTTGGGAAATGGAAAAACTTTTAAGCGTTTCGACCAAATAGTCGGCGAAGTTCTTATAGAATTTTTTGCGGATGGATTTTATTTCGGATTTTGATTTCTCGGGAAATGAATTTTCTAAATTTTGGGTAATGGTCTTTCTGCGGTAACCGATGAAATAATTCAATAGAACATATAAAAACCAAGAGAATACATACAACACGGAAAACGGCAACAGCGAAAGGGCATACAAGAATGCGTAAAAAATCCGGTTCATCAATCAGAATTAATTTTCAAATTTAAGGCATTCTTTCCAAATCGCACCTTCAGGCGGAGGCGCGGCGATATTTATTATTTCTTTGGAAACCGGATGGATGAAATTTATGCTACGGGCATGGAGTGAAATGCTTCCGTCCGGGTTGGAACGCCTTGCACCATATTTCAGGTCACCTTTTACCGGGTGGCCGATGAAACTCAACTGTGCACGGATTTGGTGTGATCTTCCGGTAAATAAATCCACTTCCAACAGGGAGTAATTATCCAGTAAGCCAATCACTTTGTATTCCAGAACCGCAATTTTGGCATCTTGGGTTGGATTGGAATAAACGGTGGTTTTATTGTTTTTTTGGTTTTTTCTGAGGTAATGTTCCAATCTTTCAGACTGTTTTTCGGGTTTTCCTTCAACAATCGCCCAATAGGTTTTTTGAACCTCCCGTGTTTTGAAGATTTCGTTCATTCTCCCCAAGGCTTTACTGGTTTTGGCGAAAACCAGAACACCGCTTGTAGGGCGGTCAAGTCGATGAACCAGACCCAAATAAACGTTTCCCGGTTTCTGGCTGCGTTTTTTGATGAAATTTTTCAAAGAATCAATGAGTGGAATATCTCCGGTTTCGTCTCCCTGAGCCAGTTCTCCTGATTTTTTATTGACAATTAATAAATGATTGTCTTCATGTAATATTTCTGGTTTCACTTCAAATATTCGTTTTAGAAAGAACAAATTAGCTTTGCTAACTACTGCAAATCAGTATTGTTCCTTTTCATTTGGGAAATCAACGCTTTTTACATCTTGAACATATTGGCGGACGGCACCTGTAATTTCATCGTACAAGTTCAAATATTGGCGCAAAAACTTCGGTTTGAATTCGTGGGTCATTCCCAACATATCATGCACCACCAAGACTTGCCCGTCGCAATGAAGTCCTGCACCAATTCCAATCGTAGGAATGGAAAGCGATTCAGTCACCTTTTTGGCTAATTGAGCCGGGATTTTTTCCATGACCAATGAAAATATGCCTAATTCTTCCAATAATTTGGCATCGTTTATTAATTTTTCGGCTTCGGCATCTTCTTTCGCCCGGACTTTATAAGTCCCAAATTGATAAATGGACTGGGGCGTCAGCCCCAAATGACCCATTACAGGGATTCCCGCATTGATAATCCGCCGGATGGATTTCTCTACTTCCATTCCGCCTTCGAGTTTAACGGCGTGGGCACCCGATTCTTTCATAATCCTTACCGCCGAATCCAGCGCGCGTTGGGGATCGGATTGGTAACTTCCAAAAGGTAAATCCACCACTACGAGTGCTTTAGATACTGCACGGACAACCGATTGGGCGTGGTAAATCATTTGGTCCAATGTTATGGGAAGCGTGGTTTCGTGCCCGGCCATCACATTCGACGCTGAATCACCAACCAGAATCACATCGACGCCACCTGCGTCTACCATCTGGGCGATGGTGAAATCATAAGCGGTCAACATCGAGATTTTTTCCTTGGATTTCATGCCCCGAATGGTTTCGGTCGTAATGCGTTTTATTTCTTTGTTTACCGACATTGTCTCAATTTTCAGCTAAGGTAGTATTATTTGGGGTTTTGTTCTATTTTTGCGTGTTTATCTTCTATTAATAAAACCTAAACGATGCTACGAGAGCGAATTTACAGAGCGAATCAAAAATCTCATTTTTTTAAGGAGTTAGGTGTTATATTAAAAGAAACAGTACAATCAAATTTTATTGCGGTTCAATTGGCTAAAAGAGATATTATGGCATTGTACAGACAGTCTCTTTTGGGTTTTTTTTGGGTTTTTTTTCCAATTGTCAGTCAGTCCATTATCTGGCTGTTTCTAAGTGAATCCGGTGCGGTAAGTATAGCGGATGTAGCCATACCTTACCCACTATTTGTTATTGTCGGAACAACATTATGGAGTATTATTTCGGATAGTATCGTGTCGCCAATCAATTCTGTGGTTATTTCAAAGGGCGTGATTTCAAAAATAAATTTCCCCAAAGAAGCCTTATTTGTATCAGGGTTTTACAAAGTTGCAATTAATACTGTTTTAAAATTGGTTTTGCTGGGTATTGTAATGGCCATCTACGGAATCTATCCCAATTTATATTTTCTAAACTTATTTTTGGTAATATTATTGACATTTTTGCTCAGTTTTTCTATCGGGGTATTATTGACTCCTTTAGGATTGTTATATACTGATATTGGGAGGGTGATTCCTTTTTTATTAGGTGTTCTCATGTATGCTTCTCCCGTTGTGTATGCAACTCCCAAGAGTGGTTTTTTTGCAAAAATTATTGAGTATAATCCCTTGACGAGTTTAATTGTTTCCGGAAGAAACGCAGTTCTCGGGTTGCCTTTGGAACAACCCGGAATGTTAATTGGGATTTTGGTTTTTTCCACAGCACTTATTCTGATAGGTTTGGTCATTTTCAGAAATTCCATTAGTATTATCATTGAAAAAATTTCTTAGTTATGGAGGATGAAGTATTAGTGGAAGTTG
Source organism: Bacteroidota bacterium (assembly GCA_023433225.1). Classification (GTDB taxonomy): domain Bacteria; phylum Bacteroidota; class Bacteroidia; order Flavobacteriales; family Weeksellaceae; genus Moheibacter. Next base: position 6,916 of record JAEZDQ010000015.1, read on the forward strand.
AAGGAGTTTCTAAAAAGTTTTCAAAACATTTGAAAACAAGTTTAAAATACGGTCTGATTGATATTTTAAAAAAATCTATAGGAATGCCTTTGAATCAAAATCTAAGGAAAGATGAGTTCTGGGCGGTGAATGATATCAACTTTAAATTAAGAAGAGGAGAGTGTATAGGACTCATTGGTCACAATGGAGCAGGCAAAAGTACGCTACTCAAAATTCTAAATGGGATTTATGCACCGGATAAAGGTCAAGTGGTGATGCGGGGGAAAGTCAGTGCTTTGATTGAGCTGGGTGCCGGGTTTAACCCGATTCTTACAGGCAGGGAAAATATTTACAATAATGCGGCTATTTTAGGTTTTTCAAGAAAGGAAACAGACGAAAAATTGCAGTCTATCATTGAGTTTTCCGAAATCGAAGAATTTTTAGATATGCCGGTAAAAAATTATTCTTCCGGTATGAAGGTCAGATTGGGGTTTGCAGTTGCCGCACATTTAGACCCGGATATTTTGATTATAGATGAAGTTTTGGCGGTGGGTGATATAAGTTTCAGTTTAAAATGTTTTAAAAAAATTGATGAGATACTTCCCCACACTGCCGTTATATTTGTTTCACACAGTTTAGTTCAAATATCCAGAATTTGTACAAGCATATTGGTCTTAGACAAAGGGAATGAGGTTTATTTGGGAGATGATGTTTCTGAAGGCATTCAAAATTATTTGCAAAAACAACAAAACAATGAATTGGAAAATATTATTTATTTGAATACAGATAAATTTGAAATTTCAGATTATACATTCAACCAAGAAGCTGCAACCAAGTTCACTTTGCAATGGAATACGCCTTTGGAAATTGGTTTTAAAATGTCGAACAACCGACTGAAGAAAACACCTTATTTTGTCGTCCAAATATTTGATAAAGAACAAAAACCCATTGTTGCAACTTATTACAAACCGGACGATGTTAACCTGGAAAAAGACACCCTCCAAATAAAAATTGATTTGGGAGAAATAAATTTAGGCGCGGCTAAATATTCGATTAATTTAGCGGTTTTTGAAGAGTACGAAAAAAAATTAATATACAAGGCAAATTCGATTGCTACATTTGACGTAGTCCATGAGATTGTGACTTATGCGCCCATCTTGAAAAAGATAATTACTACTGTTTCATAGAAAAAAGTGTTTTCAAAATAAAAAATATGCTAAAAAAAGTATTGAAAAAGATAAAAGAACTCATCGATGAAGAAAAGTCAAATGAGAAGCCTAAAAACTTGTATGCGTTATTCGCCTATACGGGAAGTGACGGGCGGTTTGACTATGAAAAATATAAAAGCATCCAGATAGAGGGAAATAAAAAGAAGATTGAAAGCGTATGGGTTTTAGAAGAAAATATACAGTTTCTTTCACAGTATATTAAAAACCATCTTCAGGATGTGAAATTTGGCTTGTGCCATGGTACCAGAAGAGGAAAGGAACAGGAATGGTTCCGGAAATACCTTGACGCAGAAGTTTTAGGCACAGAAATATCTGATACCGCAAACCAGTTTCCCCATACCATACAATGGGATTTTCATGAGGTTAAAGATGAATGGGTCAACAATGTAGATTTCATTTATAGCAATTCTTTTGACCATAGTTACGATCCTAAAAAATGTTTAGATAATTGGATGAAATGTGTAAGCGCAAACGGTATCTGTATTTTGGAACACACCTCTGAACACGTTTCTGCAACGGAATTAGATCCTTTTGGAGCTGATGTAATGCTGATGCCATACTTGGTTTTATTGTGGGGCGAAGGCAAATATTGTGTCACTGAAATCTTAGAAGCACCCGCTAAAAAAGAATCTCTAACCTATACACAGTATTTAGTGATTCGAAATTTTGGAAAAAATAATTGATTTTTTCAATCTCTATGTTTCAACCTATAATTAATAAATTAAGAAAAGGAATCCATTTTTTAACCTTCCAAAATGAGGTGCTTCCGCTGTATAATTATGAACCTTTTACTGAAACACGTCTCAATGATGATTTAAAATTAGAGTGTTCAACTCTAATCCTCACAACCTATTTCACATCGAAAAAAGATCCACAGAGACAAGAAAATACCCTACCGGATGATTTTGGTTACATAGAGGATTTCTATAAAAGCATCGTACGAAACGGACTGAATGCCGTCATTTTTTATGATGCCTTGAGTGAAGATTTCATCAAAAAATATGCGAATGAAAATGTACAATTTTTTAAAGTACAAGTAGGTGATTATTCTTTGAATGATGAACGGTTTATTGTTTACTATGAATTCCTTCAGCAGTACCATTTCCAAAAAATAATTCTTTGTGATGTTTCGGATGTTGTTGTAAATAGAAAAGATGTTTTCCAGTTCATCAAAACCAATAAATTTAACATAGGCAGGGATGAGAAAAGCACTCTGAAAGAAAGCTTTTGGATTTTAGATAAAATAGATAATTTACCTAAAGATATTAAAACTAAACTGCCTGTCCAATTCTATGCGATGCCATTGGTTAATGCGGGTGTTATCGGGGGCGATTACGATACGATGACAAAATTTCTGCTAAAGTTGAAAAACTTGATAGCCTATATCGATAATGATTTGAATAATAATATGGTATGCGTTAATTTGGTGTTTTTTGATTTGTATTGGCGAAAGTTTATCAACTCTGCAAATTTCAAAATCAAGTATATTATAAATAAAAATTATTACAGGAAGTTAACCGAAAACAGGACATTGGGAAACAGAAATTTTCATATCGGGGTTCCTTTTGTCAGTGATTTTAAAAAACATGAAAACCCCAAGCACACAAATCATTATATTTATCATAAATAATCCGGAATGTTGCAATCCATCATAAATACACTATTTAAAAGAAAAAAGAAAGCTGCCAAGAACCAAAATGAAATCCTTGAAACAGACAAAGGATTCACTATGAACTATCATAATTTCACTATTCACAGCCACGAACTTCAGTGTATCAAAGCAACCAAAGAGCAAATTTTTAAAAACGAAATCTACAGATTCAACACGGAAAATGACAAACCTTTTATAATTGATGCCGGAGCAAATATCGGAATGGCCATTTTTTATTGGAAAAACAAGTATCCGAATTCAAAAATTATAGCATTTGAACCGTCAAGAGAAGTTTATAAAACACTTTTGGAAAATATCACGATCAATAATCTGAAAGACGTTCAGGTATTTCCTTATGCTTTATCGGATACTGAAGGAGAAAGCTATTTTACCACAAATGAAAAAATTTCCGGGTCATTGGTCTTAGAAAAAGATTTAGCCCATACCTACAAAGTTCAAAAAGTCAAACTTTCCGATTATTTAAAAGAGCAGACAGTTGATTTCTTAAAAATAGATATAGAAGGAGAAGAGAAAAAGGTGTTTTTTGAAATCGCGACTTTTTTGTTGAACGTCAGAAACTTATTTATAGAATACCACTCTTTTATCCACGAAGAACAATATTTGTCAAGAATACTATCGGAACTGGAAAACCAAGGGTTTCGGTATTATATTGAGGATGATTTTAAAATCCCACACCCTTTGACAAATGATTTCAATTCGCTTAACCAAGACATGAAACTAAATATTTGGGCAAAAAGAAATTCTAATTGATGAATAAGCCTATTTCCATAGTTGTTCCTACACACAATCACTCAGAATTTTTGAATGAATGTTTAGAATCTGTATTCCACCAAACTTTCGAGGGTTGGGAGTGCATTATCGTTAACGATGGAAGTACGGACAATACAGCTGAAATCGTACAGGCTTGGTTGGAAAAAGATGTAAGGTTTAAATACATTGAAATAATAAACTCCGGTGTTTCGGCTGCCAGAAACAAAGGAATTGAAATGGCCAACGGCGAATGGATTCTTCCATTGGACAGTGACGATATTATAAATCCCCAATATTTAGAAAAAGCGATTCCTTTTTTCAAAGAAGAAAACCAAGTAGTCTATTGTCAGGCTGAATTATTTGGCGACCGAACAGGTATATGGGATTTGCCCGATTTTGAATTTCCTTTAATTTTAATTAAAAACCTTATTTTTTGTTCTGCTTTTTATAAAAAATCTGATTGGTTAAAGATTGGCGGTTATGATGAAAGCTTTTCCGTAGGTTATGAAGACTGGGAATTTTGGATTCATTTATTGTCAAAATATGAAATCCCCAAGGTAATTCGGTTGAACTATATTGGATTTAGGTATCGGATAAAAAAACAATCCAGAAATGAGGATTTGATGCGAAATGAAAGACAAATGAATGCCACGCGGAACCAAATATTCATCAAACATCTTGAGGTTTATGAACAAGAATATGGTAGCATGCAAAGTATAGCTTTGCAGAATATGAAGCTGAAATCGAAAAACAAAACGATGGATAAATCAATCCGGATGCTATATAAAAATATTGTCACCCGCATATTATACAAAATGATTCGACTGATTGCAAAATTTGAGTTGAAATGAAAATTCACACGGTTATAGTCACTTACAATGCTACCAGAAATAATTGGATTCGAAAATGTCTGGCATCGTTGGAATCCTCTACAGTTCAATCTGAAATCATTGTGATAGACAATGGTTCTACCGATCAAACTACTGAAATAATTAAAAAGGAATTCCCTAAAATAAAATTGATTGAATCCCAAGTAAACTCAGGTTTCGGAAAAGCCAATAATATAGGAATCAGCGAAGCACTGAAAAGCGATACTGATTTTGTTTTTCTTTTGAACCAAGATGCTTGGGTGGAACCGGATACGATTGAAAAGTTAAGAAATGCAGCTGACAAAAGTCCCGATTTCGGTATCATCAGCCCGATTCATTTGAATGGAAATGGAAATACATTGGATTTTAACTTTTCAAAGCAAATTGCGCCGTCATCTTGCCCGATGCTGTATTCGGATTTTGTACTGGGAAAAGTAGAAAACAAAGTTTATGAAACAAAATTTGTCTGTGCGGCCGCTTGGTTGGTTTCCAAAGAATGTTTAAGAAAAGTCGGCGGATTCAATCCTACTTTTTATCACTATGCCGAAGACGACAATTATGTTCACAGACTTCACTATAAAGGATTGAAAATAGGTATATACCCGCAGACAAAAATTTATCACGATCGGCAAGAAAGAGAAAAATCCTCTTTTGACTCTAGGGAAGAGTTGATGAAAAGAAGTTTATTATTAAAAGTTTCCAATCCGAATTTATATCATTCTTTAAAAAATGAATTGAATATTTTGAAAAATAAAAGATGGAAAGCAAGATTGCTCAATGACAAAATTTATCAAAAACAGCTTAACGGCCAAATCCAAGTTTTGGAACAAAACCATCAATCCATTCAGGGGAATTTAAGTTTAATAAAAGGAAATGAAGAGTATTTATTTTTGGATTAACTTTTGAACCGCAGTCATTTTTTATACCAGAAATATAACCATAAATTCTTTAATTTCAAACTCTTTAAAATATAAATCCAACTATAATTATTATTTCTCGCTATATCAATATAGTGTTTTAGAAATTTGATTTTCAATTCCAGATTGTTTTTAAAGGAATAAAATGAAAACAATTCTTGATAGAATTTGAGAGATGATTTCGGATTTTTGAGCATCAAATTACTGTATTGAGAAGTAATTCCTCCTTCCTGATATTCAGAATGATAAATATATTCGTTAAAATATAATAAGTTGTATTTGACAGCAATCCGATTCCAAATTAACGATGGTTTACAATATTTTTCATTTTTAAATACGGGAAACGGAAACATTTTTAAAATAGAGGTTCTGAAAACTTCGGCTATATCACCGGAATAATTGTATAAAAATCTGAAATCCAAAGAATTTGATACAAATTCGTTTTGGTGCAGGACGATGTTTTCGATGTTTTCGTTTGCTACTTTTTTTAAACCTGCTACGCCCGCAAAACGCTCATCCAATTTAATTTTTTGATAATAATCATCAATTTTATTCAATGAATTTTCGGGCAGCCAGTCGTCGCTGTCGACAATGAAAAACAATTCTTTATCCGCTAATTTAACCCCATTGTTTATTGCTATGTATTTGCCTTGATTTTCTTGTTTTTCATAGACCAACTTAAAATTAGCATTTTCTCGGAAACGGTTAATCAAATTTTCTGTTCCATCCGTAGAGCCGTCATCCACGATCACCCACTCAAAATTTGTATAATTTAAATTGCGGATGCTTTCGTATAAACGATTCAAAAGATAGATCCTATTATATGTTGGGGTAAAAATCGTAATCCCGGTTTCCATGGAGCCAAATATATAAATTCTAATATATTCTAATTGGAAAATATATGATTCCTATTACGGTTGATTAAGCGGAATATTTATTTTCGAATTCAATAAATCTGCTTAAGTTTACTCCACTGAATTGAAAAATGAAAATAAAGAAATCTATTCTTTTTGTAGCCGATAAGCCCGATTGGGCATATGAATTTATGGTGAGGGCGTGGTTGCCCTATATTTTAGGTGAATATAACTGTTATGTAATCTTTTCTGAAGATTATGCAATCAAGCGTAAAGCACAAAATAATTTCTTCTACAGACATTTTTACAATATTTATTCTTCCTTCAAATCTAATTCTTCAAACTCCGATCAGATTAAGCTGCATAAACAAGGTTTTTTTTATAAAAATTTCAAAAACCCTCCTCTTTATAAATATATAAATGCGAACGGAGACAAGCAAAAAGCCAATCAACCGATCAACCACTTTGATTTGAAGATTGAAATGGCTTTTTACTTTCAATACTCTTCACATTTTCCTTTTACTGCCGATAAAAATATAGTTGGGGTTTTCACAGACACTTTTCCTCACGACGGGCCGAATTTCGACAGCAAAAAGAATTTTGACAGAAGTGTATTAAATCGTCAGGATTTTTATGAGAATTATTTAGCAGCTTATGACCATATCATCGTGGGTGGAGGAAATTTATTGAAAGATTATCAGGAGATAACTGACAAAGTGAGTTTTGTTTACGGGATTTATGGCGAAGAAAAATTCCAAATCAATCCGAATGTTGGTGACAATACAGGGTTGACCATTGGTTGGACCGGCACACCTGACCGGCCTATGAAAGGATTTCGGGACATTATTGAACCAGTAGTGCAGGAGCTACAAAAGGAAGGGTTTAATATTGAATTAAAAACTAAATTTTCAGGGCCTTACGAGGAATTGTACAGTTTTTATTCTGACATTGATTTGGTCGTTATTGCGTCATCTGCTGATTCCGGTCCGTCACTGTATGCAGAATCTTGTCTTTCTTCCGTTCCCGTAATTTCTACAAAAGTTGGTTTACCCTTAATGGGAATAAAGCACAATGTCAATGGGAGATTTATTGATAGAAACAAAGAATCTCTCAAACAAGCTATTATTGAATTATATAACGATAGATTGTTTTTGAAAGACTTCTCGAAAAGGGTTAAAACTGACTATTTAGAAACACTCGGAAATGACAAAACTGTTTCAAATATTTTAAAAATTTTAAAAGACTAAATTCTTCCATTCAAAGATTTTAAATCTATTCAAGTTTTAAGAAGGAAATTTTTATTGATTAAAATCCTACTTCTTCACCTTAATCGTACAACCAATCGCGACGGTCGTTGTCTTTTCTATGGGTTTACCTGCAAGCAGGGCATCCACCGCAGCCTCCACATAACGTTCCGAAACATCCGCAGCATCGCTGTAATTGTTATCAATCGTACCGATGTAGCGCACAATGTTTTTCCCGCTTTCCTTGTTCAGCAAAAAGACGTGCGGAGTCTTGGTAGCTCCGTATTGCGGATAAATTTTCTGTCCTTCGTCCAGCAGATAAGGGAAAGTAAATCCTTTGTCCGCTGCCCGTTTCCTCATTTCTTCCATGCTGTCTTCAGGCTGTACTTCCGGATCATTCGGGTTGATGGCAATCACCGGATAACCCAACGGTCTGTATTTCTTATTCAGCGCGATGATCCG
>JAEZDQ010000057.1 GCA_023433225.1 Bacteroidota bacterium
TAGAGCACAACACTTTTAATGTTGGGGTCCTGGGTTCGAGCCCCAGCCGGGTCACCAAAAGCGAAACATTTTCTGTTTCGCTTTTTTTATTTCCATCATTAAAAATAATTCCACAAAAAAAGAGAAGCTTTTTCGGCTTCTCTTTTTCCTGTTTTAGAATGGTAATTACTGAACGACAAACCTCACCGGTAATTGGAATACGAGGTTTACGGGTGAGCCGTCTTCTAACTTGGCCGGCTGGATTGATTTCCCGCTGTTTGCCAATCGTGATGCGATTCTTTCCAATGCGGTTTTGGATTCTCTACCTAAATCCGCACTTCCACCTGACATAGGTTTGACCTGGATTATTTTTCCGGATTTGTCAATTACAAACTGAAGCTTAGCCATTGCTTGGCTTTCACCTCGGTTGGCCAATACATCCACAAAATCGGATAACTGGTCACCCAAAGCTTCGCTCAATTTATCGGATAAACATTTTTGGAGTTTGGCTTTATCGCCTTTAAACTTCTCACAACCCGGGTAAACTGCCATTTCAGAAACCTCCCGTGCAGTAAAATCACGGTTTGGCACAGGTTTATCACCTTTTCCCTCTCCCTTCGGTTCAGGTTCTTGTGGCTTTTTTTTGATTTGTGTTGTTTCTTCTCCTTCTATATTTTCAAAGCCACTCAACTTGTTTTCCATTTCCTTGATTTCCGGGACGGTTTCCTGAACGGTCACTTCTTTTTTGGGCTCAGGCATTACGACCTTGATTTGAGCTACCTCAGGTTCCGGTTCGGGTTCGGGTTCCGGCTCCGGTTCGGGTTCGTCTATAATGGGTTCTTCTATTTGCTGTATATCTACGAGATTGACATCAACTGCGTTGATGACGTCATCTTTCTTGCTGAAAACCGCATTGTAGAAAAATATACCGCCGGTAATAAACAAGATAATGACGATTCCAATTATAAAGGATTTGGTCAGGGTAGAACGTTCCGTATTCCTCAGCTCATAGGCACCGTATTCCTTATTCCGGTTTTCGAACACAATGTCATCTAATGTTTTTTGATTTTCTTGTGACATGATTTTTTAATTAAGGGTTACTACTGGTTCCACTTTTCTCTTCATATACTGCTACCTCTGACGAGGTAATATCCACGATTCCGTATTTACCGGACTCCGTGATTTCCATCTCATCCAACGTATTGACGAGGTTCTCGTAAGTAGAATCGTCGGTTGGTTTTATAATTACCGTAAAAAACTCCGGTTCAGGCGCATTTTGCTTCGCAGTCAAAATCGTCTTTCTGATTCCTTCGCGGGAATAATCAGTTTCGTTTAACGTTGATGTTGTTAAATCTCCTAATTCTTCCTGATGCCAAAACAATCGGTTATCTGCTCCTAAAATTAAAGTCAAAGAGTTTTTTACTTTGATATCCGGTCTGATTGGTTTTTCTGTTTCATCTTTCGGTTTCGGAGGCATATTCAATCCCATTACATTGGGTTTGCTGAATGTAGTGGTAAACATAAAGAACGTAATCAAAAGGAAACCCAAATCCGCCAAAGGCGTCATATCTACGGCTGTTGACTGTTTCTTGGCGCGTACCTTGCCACCGTCATTGCTTTGCTTTTCTTCTATCTGTGCCATGATTGGTTATTTAGGTTTAACTTCTGAACTCGTAATTAACTGAAACCTGTTGATGTCTCTTTCCTGTAACTGTTTGATCAGTTCTCTAAATTCGGGATACTGGGTTTTTACGTCACCCTTAATCGCTAATTTAATGTTGGGGTCATGTTCCAAAGACTGTTCGATCCAGTCAACGAGTTGAAGGTCGGTACTGTCTAAAGGAATTCCGGGGATAGTTGCTTGCCTTTGTCCTTCTGAAAGATTCAGGTACTGGTTCAAAGCACGAACCGGAACCGGGATTTCAGTCGTTTTTACAAAAGCTGCTTTCTCCGCATCAGAAAAGGTCAGGCCATATTTTTGGGCCATCCTTTCCAGAATCGGAATTTTATTGTTGTCGTCAATGATGCTGAAGTAATATTTCCCTTCGCTGTTGAGGGTAACCCGTATCAGGTCGCCGTCTTGCAGCTTGGTTTCAGCAACTGAACTCGGTGTTTTCACTTGGACGATATCGGGCTTTTTGAACTGAGTGGTCAGGATGAAGAATGTAAGCAACAGCCAGGCCATGTCACTCATCGCCGTCATATCCATGTGGATACCTTGTCTTTTTGGTTTAACTCTTGCCATTTTTCAATTTTTCAATTAATTTAATTATTTGTATCGGTTTGCGAAATAATCACTGATTACCGCGCGAATTTGAAAAATGAATTAATGGTGTGATGCAAAAGATTGCTGAATGCTCATACCGACTTCGTCGATTTTGAAGGTTAAATCATCAATCTTATTGGTAATCATATTGTAAACGACAATCGCAATCGCAGAGGCTCCAATTCCCATACCGGTATTGATAAGTGCTTCCGCAATACCTACTGAAAGTTTCGCTGCGTCCGGGGTTCCGCCGCCTTCACCCAATGCGAAGAATGCTTTGATCATCCCGATAACCGTTCCCATCAATGCAATCAATGTACCGATTGAAGCGATGGTAGAAATAATAGCGGTATTTTTTTCCAAAGCAGGCATTTCCAAAGTCATTGCCTCTTCCAAAGTTTTATTCAGTTCGATTAATTTTTGCTCTTTGTTCATGGACGTATCGTTGGACAAAGCTTTGTAAGTCGTCAATCCTTCTTTTACAACATTTCCGACAGAACCTTGTTGTTGGTCGCAAAGTTCCAATGCTTCATTGATCTGGTTTCTGCTCACCAAATCACGGATGTTGTCTACAAATTTTGTTAGATTCCCTTTCCCTGAGGCTTTTACAAGTGCAAATAAACGGTCAATTCCAAAAACGATAACCATTAAAAAGAAGGACATAAGAAAAGGGATAATTACACCTCCTTTATAGATAATGCCCATGAAGTTTCTGGGGTGGCCGTCGGTCGTTCCCCCGTCAAAATTATCGGTGCTTCCGAAGAGCCCGTAAAAAATTCCCAATGCGATAAGAATTAAGATGACAATCGTTACTGGTGCGTTTAGTCCGCCTTTTTTAGTAGATTTTCTTAGAACAATTTCGTTTGTTTCCATTTCCATTTTTAATTTTTAATTACTTTGATTTTTTATTACAAGATTGCGAATCTATAATTTTTAATTAATATTTAGAATTATTCTTTAATTTTTTTTCGTTGGTGTGAGGATTATTTAACAATGATTAACGAAATATAGAAATTTCCCCTTAAAAATTACAAATCCGATAAAATTTTGAATGCTTGTTTGACATGCCAACAAAAACCAAACCAAAATGATTTGGACTCAATAATGAATCCGTTTTAAACAAGACGAGATTCAATTTGTTTTAAACTTCATCGCATGTTTTCTTAAATATTTTTATTCTAAATGAATACCTCGAGGCTTGCCTCGGGGTAGTTTATTAAGCAATCAAACGGTTGGTTTTTCGGACGGCTTGTTCATTTTTCCATTCAATCCAGTCCTGGCCTTTCATTTTCCGCATCAGATTGTCGAAATTCCGCATGAGGAATATATTGTAAAAAGCTTGCGAAAAATTCTTGGGTTTATGGGCGAGCGAGCGCAGGCTCATGGAGAACCCCGGTGTAAGGTATTTCATGTGATGCCACCATCCTTCGGGCATGTAAAGCATTTCACCGTGCGATAAATCGGCTGCCATAGGCTTTAGGTTTTTCAATGCAGGCCATTTGTCAAAATCGGGTTGGTCAAAGTTGATGTCTTCCCTGCAAATCACCGAATACGGGATTTTGTACATGTATTTTGTCTGTTCGGGAGAAACGAGGAGGCATCTTTTTTTTCCTGCGAAATGAAAATGGAGAATGTTTGCCAAATCAATGTCATAATGCATAAACACAGTTGAATTCTCACCTCCGAAAAACAACATGGGCAAACTTTTGAAAAGTTTCAGCCCTAAATCCGGCATTTGGTAGTCAGCTTGTAATTTAGGTACTTGCTTCATTAAATTATACAGGAAAATCCGAAGTTCAGTAGGTCCGCTATGGAGGATGTCAATGTAATCGCTCATTTTCATCTCTGCAGCAGGTTCATTGACTTTTTTGGTGTAGTCAACCGGATCGTTATTGTACAATGGAACGATTTTGTCGCCTGCGATTTGTTTCATGTATTCAAAATCCCATTTTTTAAAGGCAGGCCAGTCTTGCGTAATTTTCTCAATGACAACCGGTTTTTGAGGCTTTACATAATATTTCTGGAAGTCCCGGGCAGAAATTTCGGAAATGCGCTCTACTTCTGTCAACTCAAACTCCATATCCTTCATTTAAAATTCAAATGTAAAAACATTTTTTCTTTTTAAACAGACTTCTCAAACTATATAATCGAATAATCCGTAAATTGCTTAACGATTATTAATTATGAAAGGAATCTTCAGTTTTCTATTGGTTTTTTACAGTTTGGCCGGTTTTTCACAAGTGTCGGCGGTTCCATATCTGGCCGTTGAAAAAGGAATTGTCCAATTAAAATTTCAAGCCGTAGAAGCCAATGTAGTAGGGGATGTGGCCGATATTCATTTGTACCAGTCTTTTGAAACTTCGGATACTTTGGCCGTAAACGGTTTTTATCTTTATCCGGTAAATGCAGAATCTTCTCTTTATGAATTAACGGTTTATTTGCCGGACAGAATTCTTTCGATGGATGTGCGGAACATGGACAATATCCGGAAACAGGTTTTGGCTGAAAATAAAAAAGGAAAAAGAATTACGCTGACGCATCAGGACGATTCCAATTTCATCCGCTTAAACATCCCTTCGATTCCTGCAAACCAAGAAGTAAAAGTGGTGGTGAAATATAGGCTAAACTTGACAGAGAAAGACGATTTAAAAAACCTCCAACTCCCTTCGTTTGTCCATACTTCCTATGATTTAAATTTAAAGGAATTTGAATTCAAGATTAATTTGCTAAGCCCAACACCTATTTATTATTCTTCCGTCAATTCCCACCCGGCCCAATTCCAAAAAGTTTCCGAAAAATACCAAACCTTTTCTTACAAAGGAAATGCTTGGGATAAGCCGGTTCAGTTGGAGTTCCAATCCAAAGGTTCCGAAGCCGATGCGGGCATGTTGGTCTACGAAGAGAACGGTTGCCGCTACATTTTGGGTGTGGTGGAACCTCCCGAGACGATTAAACCGGAAGAAATCGCGCCGAGGGAATATGTTTTTGTGATGGATATTTCCGGTTCCATGCAAGGTTTCCCGATAGAAACATCCAAAGAATTGGTGAAACGCATTTTGCATGACTTAAAACCGGAAGAGAAATTCAACATTTTGTTTTTTGCAGGAAGCAGTGATTTCTTTGCCAAAGAATCGGTTTATGCGACAGCGGAAAACATCGATTTGGCCATTCAGATGATCAACAGCCGGCAAGGAACGGGAAAAACAAAACTGAGCGAAGCCTTGAAAAAAGTTTATTCCTATCCGCCCGAAAAAGCTTACAACCGCATTGTGGTATTGGTAACGGATGGGAAATTGAATGAAGAGCGAAGTTTGTATTTCGATTTGAAACAAAACCTGAAAGATGCGCAATATTTTTGTTTTGGGATTGGATACGATGTCAATCGGCAGACCATTCAGCAGATTTCACATGTCTCCGGAACGGAGGCAGTTTTGATTACTGAACAAGCCGATGCGGAAAAAGAAATGGAAAAATTTTTCAATACCATCCGCACACCACTTTTGAGATACATCCAAGTTCAATCCAAGAATTTGAATTTAAGTGAAACCTATCCTAGCCAATTCAATGGTTTTTTGTCCAGTGAATCTTCGAGTTTCGTCAGTAAGGAATGCAGTAGTACGCGTGATCCGAAGCTGATTTTAACCGGAATCAATGGAGAAGAAACTTACCATGAAGAATTTTCGTTGCCGGGCGGAGAGAACAATGAAAGCCTGAAAATCCTGAAATACCTTTGGGCAAAAGAAAAGATAGAATTCCTGCTCCAAGAAGAAGAGCGTTGCGGGAACCGTTGTGTACGGGACGGGAGATACCGCAATCAGATTATCAAAATAGGAGAGGAGCTGAACATTGCAACACCTTATACTTCCTTTATTTCAGAGACCTATACCAATCAGACCGGTAACAGAGGAAGAAAGCATTCTTTGTATGAAAACCCTAATAACCAAGTTGTTTTTCAAAACGATTATGATTCCGATTTTGACAAAGTGCCCAATACCGTTGACGAATGTCCGTATGACCGGGGATTAATCAGCCGGAAAGGTTGCCCCAAGACCGCTCAGGAAAAAATCACTTCCGAAATCAACCGTATGTTGGAGGGGATTGAATTTGATTTCGATTCTTTTGAAATCAAACCTGAATTTTATGAAAAACTCAATACGGCGGCTTCCATAATCGCTTCTCAACCCAATCAGAAATACATCGTTGAGGGGCATACCGACGCTGCGGGTACACCCGAATACAACCTGAATTTATCAATGAACCGAGCAAAATCAGTTGCGGATTATTTGCAACAAAAAGGAGTACAACCTTTGCAAATGAAATTAATAGGCAAGGGTGACACAGAATTAAAACATCCCGAATGCCGCCCGCAGGAAATTTGTGATGACCAGAAAAATTTTGAAAATAGAAGGGTTATATTCAAAGCTTTGAACTAAATTTGTGGCAACCGCAAATTGCATTCATATGAAATATGCCATTCAATTACTGATTTTAATGACTTTTGCGGCCTGTAGTCAGC
>JAEZDQ010000158.1 GCA_023433225.1 Bacteroidota bacterium
CGTTCCGTTGAGTGCTTCCGAAGGATCTACACCCAAAAGGCGGGTGACCATGGATTTACGAGACACACCGATTAACAACGGGAAATCCCCAAAACCAATCAAATCTAAATTTTTCATCAACTCATAATTCTGCTCCAGCGTTTTTCCGAAACCGAATCCGGGGTCGAGGATAATGTCGTTGATACCCAGCTTTCTCAGCGCCAAAATCTTTTCTGACAAAAAGGAATTGACTTCCAAAACCACATTTTCATAAACAGGATTTTCTTGCATATTTCGTGGCGTCCCCTGCATGTGCATAAGGATATACGGAACTTTTAAACGGCCGACTGTGGGAAGCATATCCGCGTCCATATTACCAGCGGAAATATCGTTGATTAACGCAGCTCCTGCCCAAACCGCCGCTTCAGCAACTTTTGCGCGGTAAGTATCCACCGAAACCACAACTTCCGGAAATTCTTTCAAAACCGCATCAATAACGGGAATCACACGATTCAACTCTTCCGTTTCCGAAACTTCAGCCGCACCCGGTCGAGTGGAAGCTCCGCCCACGTCTATGAAGTCCGCTCCTTCCGACAAGAGTTTTTCTACTTGCTTCAAAGCCGATTCCGGACGGTTGTTTTTCCCCCCGTCATAAAAAGAATCCGGTGTGGCGTTGAGAATCCCCATGATTTTGGGGCGCGTCAAATCCATCAATTTGCCTTTGCAGTTAATTTGCATAATCTTATGGTAAATTAAAACCTAACCCTTATTTTTGGTTCGGAAACGAAGTTATGGAAAAAACATTAGACCAATACCAATCCATTGTTGCGGAATGCCGGGCCTTATTTGAAAAGAAACTGCATGATTACGGTTCTGCTTGGCGGATTTTGAGAATGTCTTCCCTAACCGACCAAATCTACATCAAAGCGAATAGAATCAGGAGTTTACAGGAGAATGCCGAACGCAAAATTGATGAAGGTGAAGCAAGCGAATTCATCGGAATCATCAATTATTCTGCCATTGCACTGATTCAACTGGAACACGGAATCGCCAATCAACCGGACTTTTCGGTAGAGAAATCGCTTTCGGAATTCGATAAAAATATCGGTGAGGCGATGCAGCTCATGCAAAACAAAAACCATGATTACGGCGAGGCTTGGCGGGATATGCGCATCAGTTCCATCACCGATTTGATTTTGCAAAAAACCCTGCGCTTGAAGCAAATTGAGGACAACCAAGGGAAATTACTTGCCTCAGAAGGATTGGAAGCCAATTATTTGGACATGATTAATTATGCTGTTTTTGCCTTGATATTGATGAAAGAAAATACAGAAGAAGCGGGTATAAAATAAAAGTTTTCCATTGAAAATTTACAACCTAAAAATATAAAATATGAGAAATATCGTACAGATTTGCCGGATTTTGGTGGGCGTTTTGTTTATCCTTTCGGGGTTTGTCAAAGCCATTGACCCCATCGGATTCGGATATAAGTTGGAAGAATATTTCGCGCCCGGTGTTTTCAATATTGCATTTTTGCATGATTTGGCTTTGACCCAAGCCACATTTTTCAGCATTTTTGAGATCCTTCTGGGTGTATTTCTTTTATTGGGGATTTTTCGAAAATTCACTTTATGGAGCTTATTGGTACTGATTGTATTCTTCACATTCCTAACTTTTTATTCCGCCTATTTCAACAAAGTGACTGACTGCGGTTGTTTCGGTGACGCGATGAAGTTAACTCCTTGGGAATCTTTCACAAAAGACATCATATTACTCCTAATGATTTTAATCATTTTTGCCGGAAAGAAATACATTCAACCATTGATTAAAAAACGGAAAATCAATTACGCCTTGAGCGCATTGGTTTTGTTGCTATGCGGATGGATCGCTTACACCGGCATTAATTATTTGCCATTGATTGATTTCCGTGCATACGCGGTCGGAAAAAACATTACCGAAGGCATGCAGGGCATACCCGATGAGGTGAAATACACCTACATCCTCAAAGACAAAAAAACAAACAAGACCGAAGAATTCGACGAATTTCCTGAAAATTATGAAGCTGATTACGAATACGTTGATTCCAAGACCGAAGTGATTGAAAAAGGAGTGGAAGCCTCGGTAAAGGATTTTGTGCTGGATTGTGACGGGGAGGACAAAACGGAGTTTTATTTGAATGAAGAAAAAGTTGTGCTTTTCATCGTCCCTTTTGCGGAAAAGATAAGTTCGGATGAAGTCAATGAACTCAACAAAATTTACGAAGCATTAAACGGAAAATTAACCTTGACTGCTTTGACGAATTCCGACATCGAAAACGCAGGATTTCCATATTGCTATGTGGATCAAATTACGCTGAAAACCATGATTAGAAACAATCCGGGCATCATTTTGTTGGAAAAAGGAACCGTTGTGAAAAAATTCCATGACAACCCGATTCCGCGAGCGGACGAAATTCTGAACGCATTCAAGGATTGATTCATGTTGCGATACTTGTTTCAAAAAATTGTCTATGGATTGATTACGCTTTTCGGTGTGGTAACGATTATTTTCTTTTTATTTACCGTTTTACCCGGAGACCCTGCCAGAATGATGCTTGACCAAAAAGAGGATCCGGAGCAATTGGCACAAATCCGGAAAAACTTAGCACTGGATCAACCTTTGTGGAGACAATACCTTTTGTATTTGAACGATCTTTCACCCGTTTCGCTCCATTCCGATTCCGATACTTCGTACACATCCCTCGCATCCGGTAAATATGAAGGTTTAAAAAGCTTCGAAATGGGAAGTTCAACAGTCTTATTGAAGTTCCCATATTTGAGAAATTCCTTTCAGAAACAAGGGAAATCTGTAACTGACATCATTGCAGAAACCCTTCCCAATACCATTGTTTTGGCTGTTTCAGCTATTACTTTTGCCATTGTCATCGGCATTCTGCTGGGAATCTGGTCGGCTTTGGCTCAGGACAGTTGGATTGACCGTTCATTGTTGGTTATCACCAGTTTTGGCATGAGTATCCCATCTTTTTTCTCGGCCATCATCATCGCTTATATTTTTGCTTTTTTACTCCACGATCTGACAGGATTTTCGATGACGGGCAGCCTTTATGAAATTGATGACATGGGCGAAGGCAAACATTTGACCCTGAAAAATTTAATTTTACCGGCTTTGACGCTGGGCGTACGGCCATTAGCCGTCATTACCCAATTAACCCGGAATTCCCTTTTGGAAGTTTTGAACCAGGATTACATACAAACCGCTTACGCCAAAGGCCTCAGTCCGGCGAAAGTAATCCGGAAGCACGCATTGAAAAATTCACTCAACCCTGTTATTACCGCAACTTCCGGATGGTTTGCCTCCATGCTGGCCGGAGCCGTTTTTGTTGAATTCATTTTTGGCTGGAACGGCTTGGGAAAAGAGATCGTCAATGCTTTGAATACTTTGGATTTACCGGTTGTGATGGGAGCAGTGTTGGTCATTGCGGCCACCTTTATTTTTATCAATATCTTAGTGGACATTTTATACGGAATTTTGGACCCGAAAGTCAGGTTGGCCTGATTTATATCGTTTTTGAAAAAATATATTATTTAGGTTTTACCAACAACTTAAATTTGCTTAAATTTAGGAAATCAATCAGAATAAATGAAAACTGAAAATTATACATCTATGAGAAGAAAAATTGTTGCCGGCAATTGGAAAATGAACCTTACCTTTCAACAGGCGAGAGAATTGGCACTTCGGCTAAACACTTGGGTACACGCGAACAAACCCACAATCGACATCATCATCGCGCCCACTCACCTGTATTTAGAGCAAATCGAGAAAGATCTTAAAAACAGCAAAATCCGCGTTGCTTCCCAAAACGTTTCCGCTATGCCAAACGGGGCCTATACCGGCGACGTTTCTACCGAACAGCTTATGTCCATAGGCATCAATTGCAGTATTGTAGGGCATTCCGAAAGAAGGCAATACCACTATGAACAAGACAAATACATCGGCAAAAAACTTACCCACTTATACCAACACGGCATGACGCCGATTCTTTGTGTGGGAGAAAAACTGGAAGAACGTGAATCCGGAAAGCATTTTGATGTTGTCCAAGAACAATTGACCATCGCATTGGAACGACAAGACAACCAAAAACTGAAAGACCTGATTGTCGCATACGAACCGGTCTGGGCAATCGGAACCGGGAAAAACGCTTCTCCGGACCAAGCACAGGAAATGCACCAATTCATCAGAAAAGTCATCGGTAATGAACATGGAATTTCGGTAGCCAACAGCGTCAGCATCCTATACGGTGGAAGTGTAAACGCCGGAAACGCGCGGGATCTTTTTGAACAATACGACATCGACGGAGCCTTGGTCGGCGGGGCTTCCCTTAAACTGGAAGATTTCACCACAATCATCAAAGCACGGGAATAATCCATTTACAATAAAAATGAATTACATAGAATACCATTTTAGTTTCACGCCGGTTGAACCCTGGCGTGAAATTTTTTTAGCACTTCTTTCTGAATGCGCTTTTGAAAGTTTTGAAGAAACGGACAACGGCCTGAAAGCTTATGTGAAAAAAGACCAAGATGATGAAAATGAAGTTTTGGAAAGAATCAAAATCCTGCACGAAACCAAAATCGATTACACCAAAACCGAAATTGAGCAGGTTAATTGGAATGCAATCTGGGAATCCGGGTTCCAACCTATATTGGTGAACGGCCAGTGCTATATCCGTGCGGAATTTCATCCGGAAAAACCGGAAATCCCCTATGAAATCGTCATTCAACCCAAAATGTCGTTCGGAACAGGCCACCATGAAACCACGCATTTGATGGTGGAATACATTTTGGAATTAGACTTCGAAGGCAAATCTGTTTTGGATATGGGTTGTGGGACTTCCATTCTGGCCATTTTGGCCAAAAAACGCGGTGCAAATTATGTGGAAGCCATCGACATAGACGAATGGGCAACGGAAAATTCCGCTGAAAATGCCGAAAGGAACGGCGTAGAAATAAACATCAGGCTCGGAGATGCTTCTTTATTGGGTGATAAAACTTTCGACACCATCATCGCCAATATCCAGCGAAATATATTGCTGGAAGACATCCCTACCTACGCGAAAGTCCTTAACTTTGCAGGTGGAGAATTAATCCTCAGCGGATTGATGGAAGGAGATTTTGAGGATATCCAAAAAGTTTGTACAGAGAACGGCTTGAAATTCATTTCCAAAAAGCAACGCAATGAGTGGATTGCACTCCGGTTTGTAAAAAATTAAACAATGAGTTTTTCCGGAAAACCTCTGTGGAAAGAGGAATATGAAGTAGAAGCCCTCGTGGCGGAAGAAGAAAAAAGAATCCTCGTCCTGCACAACGACGATGTAAATACATTTGATTTTGTCATCGAATCCCTGATTGAAATCTGCGACCACACCGTGGAACAGGCGGAACAATGTACCTGGTTGGTTCACTACAAAGGGAAATGCGATGTGAAATCCGGGAGTTTTGACTTCTTAGAACCGATGTGTACGGCATTGTTGGAAAGAGGACTGAGTGCAGAAATTATTTAAAAAAGCAAAAAACCACTCAAATCGAGTGGTTTTTGTTTTAAATGAAAACTTAAATTAAGCTTCTTCAGACGGCGTTTCCGTTGAATCAACGGTCGGCGATTCTTGCGCCGGGGCCTCCTCCTCTACTTTTACTTCTTTTGGTTTCGTAAGCAAAGGGTTGTCATAATTGAATGAAGATTCCTCCGTTCTATTGGCAGCAGCTTGTCTTTCCGCATCCATTCTGGCTACTTCGGCTTTTGCTTTTGCAGCTGCTTCGGCACGTTGGATGGATTCTTGGTCTGCCACTACTTCGAAGTCAAAATCAACTTCCACATCGCGGTGGAAACGGATTTTAGCTGTATTCTTCCCGATACGTTTGATAGTATTACCGGGGATTTTGATGTTTTTCTTTTCAATCTCTACGCCTGCTTTGTTCAAAGCTTCCGCTAAATCACCATTGTTCACAGAACCGAATAATTTATCTCCGGAACCAACTTTGGCTTCGAGTTTTATTTCCAAACCGTCCAGCTTGGCAGATTTTTCAGTCGCTGCAGCAATCAAAGAAGCTTCTTCCGCTTTGCGCGTTTCCAAAGTTTTGTTCAACTCTTCTCTCTGTTTTGCCGTTGCAATTACAGCTTTTCCTTGTGGAATCAAGAAGTTACGCGCATAACCCGGCTTCACCGAAACGATTTCGAACTCAAAACCTAAATTTTCTACATCTTGTTTTAATATAATGTCCATTTTATTCTATTCTTTTAGGTTTTACTTATTTTAACTGATCCCCGATAAACGGCATCAAAGCCAAATGGCGAGCGCGTTTGATGGCTGTTGAAACTTTACGTTGGTATTTTAGGGAAGTACCGGTGTATCTTCTGGGAAGGATTTTCCCTTGCTCGTTTACAAATTGTAACAAGAAATCGGGGTCTTTGTAATCTACGTATTTGATCCCGTATTTTTTGAAACGACAGAATTTCTTGGTCGTTTGGGTCTGAATATCTAATTGTGATAAATAACGGATTTCGCTTTCACCACCTTCGGCTGCTTTTTTTGCTAATTCATCTATGGCCATTTTTCTGTGTTTTAAGCGTTAGACTTTTCTGATTTTAATTTCGTTCTGCGTTTTTCTGCCCAGTCTACACCGTGTTTATCCAACTTCACAGTCAAGTAACGAAGCATACGCTCATCGCGTTTGTACAATAATTCCAATCCGGCTACCAGTTCGTGGTTGTCGGTCTTGAATTCGGCCAAATGGTAAAAACCATTGCGCTTGTTCTGAATCGGGTAAGCCAATTTTTTCAGGCCCCAATTTTCTTTGGTTACGATTTCCGCTTGGTTTTCTTTGAGGAAATCTTCTACTTTTTTAACTGCTTCCTCCACCTGAACATCAGATAGAACGGGAGTTAAAATGAAAACAGTTTCGTAATGAGTCATTTATAAAATATTTAATTTGGGTTGCAAATGTAAGGTTTCTTTTGCATTTGAACAACATACATTGCTGTTATTTTACTAAAAAAGGGTATATCCTAAAATGAACGATAAATGGGTGTAATCAGAACGCCAACTATCATACCCGCTTAGAATATCTTTTGCCGTATTCAACCTGAATTGCGCACTGTATTTATCCAAAAACTTATAGCCTAAACCAAATGTGAAATTATTATTGTTGCCATCAATGGTAAGTTTGTTAATACCTGTACCGTCATTCCGAGTAAACTCAACAAAAGAATCGCCAACTCCTAATTCGACAACATAGGCGGCATCAATAAAAATTTTGGATTGATCACCAATGAAGAAATAATGTCTGAATCCTACGAGGATATTTATGGCATTGTATTGGATTTTCGTCGTAAGCTCTCCCCCTGAAACATTTCCTGCATCGGTGGTTTTTTCGCCTTTAAAACTTACATAAGTTCCTTCAGCAAAAACTGCCCATTTATTATTATTGAAAGGAAATATGTATTCAATTTCCAATCCTGCAGATAATCCGGTTTTGTTACCAAAGTCAATACCTCGCTCTGAAAGGATTGCATTGTTTATAGCTAAGGAAGAACTATAAACACGGGGTCGAATATTTAGGTTTATTTTTCCTTTTTTAGATGCACTAATGGCTTGAGCGGGTTCATTTCCACAGTTATTAAAATCTACAAAAACTTTTGTCAAAGAATTTTGTTTGTATTGCATTTTCTCAATTCTTTCCTTTTTGATTTCATCACATTTTAAATCATTGACAATCTGTCTTTTAAATTGTTCATTAGCAGCTATTTTATCGGATTTAAATAAATATCTTTTGTATACCAATTGCTTTATCTCTTCCTCGTTTACTTGATAAAAATAACGGATAAGATTATCTTCTGAATACTGATACAAACTCGCCTGACCTTCAACCAAAACTTTCAGGAAAAGTACCTCTTCATTGAATATAGGTTGTGCTGTGTCGCTGAGATGACTGACAACATCACTGGAACGATCCATCTTCACGTTATGCTTTACAAATTTGAAAGCCTCATAGATTCCAAATTCTCTCACATTATTCAGTATGCCTTTTTGAACTTCCCCATCTTCACTCAATTTATATTCAAATTCAGCAGGGTTGTTTTTCCAGTCCATATTTTTGATAAGACACTCTGTACGATGG
>JAEZDQ010000193.1 GCA_023433225.1 Bacteroidota bacterium
TCTCAACCTTCCGTAAAGAAAACCCACCGTTCCCGACCTTGAAGAAATGATGAGATGATTTCTTTTTTTGATTTGCCAAATTCCGCAAAGCCAGCATCAGTTTATTCCAGAAATTTCTGGGAGAACCAATCCAAGGCGCACCGATATAATCATAGTTTTTCTCACACCAAAACTTCAATTCATCCCGGAAAACAAAGACATCTGTCTGACAAATCAAAATATAATCGACATCTGAAAAAGCCTGATAAAAAACTTCCGAAAGCATCAATTGATTGTAACCGTCGATGTTTTCAAAAAAACGGGACGGAAAACGCTTGATTTCCCAATTCAGATTTTCAAAATATGATTCGAGCGGTTCCAAATCCAAATCTTCCGGGCAAATAATGGAAAACGGATGTTTATTCAATACCTCTACGGATCGGCGGAGGCTCATTTGTTCGGACTCATTCAGATCCGTTTTATACAATGGAACCACTACTTTGACTGAATTCATCTTCCGTATTTATTTTTGACTAATTAATGACAAACTTAACGATTTATATCTCTAACATTCATTATTTTTGCCAAATTCAAACCAATGATTTTGGAGATAAACCCTGACTTCAAACCTTTCGAACACGAAATCCAAGCCGCTTTCCAGCAATTTGACCATTCCGGAACCAATTTTATGGTGGGTGAAAGGAACCATATCAAATTATTTGAAATCGGAGACCATACAATCAATGTAAAATCCTTTAAAATTCCGAATAAACTCAATCAGTTGGTGTACAAATATTTTCGGAAATCCAAAGCGAGAAGGTCATTTGAATTTGCCAATGTCCTGTTGAAAGAAGGAATCGGAACTCCGATTCCGGTTGCATTTCAGGAGAATTTCAACACATTTGGGTTGCAGAGAAGCTTTTATGCCAGCCTGCATCAGGATTATGATTTAACTTTCCGAGAATTGGTGGAAGTGAAAAATTATCCGGACGAAGAAAATATCCTTAGGAAGTTCACTCGGTTCTGCTATAAAATGCACGAAGCAGGCATTGAATTCAAAGACCATTCACCCGGAAATACGTTGATTAAAAAAACCGATGAAGACGAGTATGAATTTTACTTGGTTGACTTGAACCGGATGAACTTTCATGATTCGATGAATATGGAATTACGCATGAAAAACCTTTCCCGATTGACGCCGAAAAAGGAAATGGTAGAAATCATGGCAAATGAATATGCTTTAGTCTCCGGGGAAAATCCGGAAAATTTATTTAAATTGCTCTGGAATTTCACTTCTGAATTCCAAACCAAGTACCACAGAAAACTCAATGCAAAAAACAAATTAAAATCGCTTTTGAATAAAACTTAATAATGAAAACTTTTTATCTACTCTTCTGCCTTCTCTTCGTCTATGAAATAAATGCCCAACTCAATCCCAAAACAAAATGGGGCGATGTTTCCCAAGCGGAATGGGATTACAAGGAAGTTCCCTTTGAAAAAGAAGCAGGCGCAGTCATTTTGTATGAAGAAGGCCATTCTACGATTGCCAACAATTTTCAAACAACGATTTACCGAAGGATAAAAATACTGAATGAAAAGGGAATCGAGGCGGCAAACCAGGAAATCATGTTCTACAGTGAAAAAAACCTGGAACTGATACGGTCAATCAAGGCGCAAACCATTAATTTGGAAAATGGAAAAGCCCAGAAATACCCGATTGATAAAAATGGCTTTTTTGATGTGAATCTGAACGAATATTACAGTACCAAGCGGTTTGCTTTCCCCAATGTTCAAGTGGGTTCGATTATCGAATTTGAATATACATTGGAAGACAACAAACTTTATATGGTTGATGCATGGCGTTTTCAACATGAGTTACCTACGCTATACAGTCGGTATAAAATCACCAACCAATCCACTTTGGATTATACCTCTTTGATGATTGGTGAAAAAACAGTGGCCTTTTCCAAACAAAAGAACGCGAAGACCTTGGATGAATGGATGCTGACCAATCTTCCCAGTTTCAAAACCATTCCATTTTTATACAATCCGGAAGACATGGCGGAGCGGATTGCTTTTCAGTTGGTCGGCTACTACGGAAGTTCGGGAAGCGCGTTCGGAGGTTATGCCCACAAGGACGCCATCAAAAACTGGAAAGATTTGACCAAAGAAATGAATGAAGTTTACAAGAGCTACAGTAACCTGAGTTTTGTAAAAGAATTGGCAAATTCAATCCCTGATGGGAAAGACGAACGGGAAACCCTTCAAAATGTATATGGTTATTTCAAAGAAAACTATAAGTGGAACCGTTTCACGGCGATTCATCCGCGTATCTCTAACCGGGATATGGAAAAAGCCCGAAACGGAAACGCAGCCGATTTGAATTTGATGCTGAATTCTTTTTTAAAAGCAAAAGGTTTTGATGTTGAACTGGTGCTGCTCAGTTCCCGCAACAACGGCAAGCTCATCACTTCCTACCCTTACCTTCGGCAGTTCGATTTAATGGTCAATTTAGTTACCCTGAAAGACGGTTCAAAATGGTTGGTGGACGGCTCTTATATGGAATATGATTTGGGGTATATGCCGCTCCGGAATTACAACCATTTCGGTTTGGTGCTCACCGACGAAGCGAATTTCGTTTCCATGCAGCCTCCGGTTTCCGAATTCAATTCCGTCCAGCTTTATACTTTTAAAGACGGTAAATTCAACCTGATGCGGACGGACAAGGCGAATGGTTATTTCAAAC
>JAEZDQ010000195.1 GCA_023433225.1 Bacteroidota bacterium
AATTCTTGGATTCGCATACGGTAATCAAAGCGACTTTGGAAGACGACATTGTGGGCTTTTTTGCATTGGAGGAAATTCAACCCACCACGCGGATTGCGCAGTATTGGATCGATACACCCTATATGCGGCGCGGTTATGGTTCGGCCATGTTTAAATACCTCAAATCATTTTTGAAACAAAAAGATGTAGAAAAAGCGACCATCGTCTTGGATCCACACGGTTTGGCGTTTTTTGAGCGCCATGGAGCAAAAGTGCTCAATAAAATTGAACACAAAGTCAAGAATAAATTCCTTTTGATTGTGGAAATCCCGATAGGGTAAGAGTTTAAAAGAATTTTCCTCTTCTGCGCATATTCGGGTTCTGAAGGTTTTTCCCGACATTCACACGCTTCATTTGTTCCTGCATCATTTTGATTTGATCGGCAAACATTCCTTGGGTATCCAAAGCTTTGGCTTCTTTCAACAATATTTCAGCTTCCTGTTTCCGGCCTTTTGCCATCACAGCTCCGGCCAAACTCAGCTTTGCCATCGCACGGTCATGTTTGAAACTCAGGCCGTAATCCAGTGCTTTCCGCATGTATTTTTCAGAAGCATTCATATTGGTTTGTGCTTCGGTAATTCCCAGTAAATAATGGTAATACCCCATTTGTTTACGCACCAATTGGGATTCGGGATTTTTGATTTTGAATAACCAATTTTTGGCTTTTTCCAGATTTTGTTTCCGCATTTGCCAGAATGCGAGCAGGATAAATTCGTTTCGGAAAAACAATAAAATGGGAAAGATGGAGAGGAATATAAGAATGAAGCCCCAGCCGTATTCGCGGTCGGTAAACATGTAAACTGCTCCGGCAATCATCAATACAGCGAGGATTAATTTGAAATATTTATTCATAATTGATTTTCAATTTACAGAAATGATTTGATTTTTTCAGCGATTTGAACCATTTCTTCATTTTCTAATTTTAATTTCGGATTGGTGAAATTGATGTCCTGCATCGTATTGAGCGGAACCAAATGCACATGCGTATGCGGCACTTCCAAACCGATTACGGCCATCCCAACGCGAACACAGGGAATTGCTTTTTCCACTGCTTGGGCCACATCATGCGCAAAATCCATCAAGCCTAAATAAAGCGGTTTTTCCATTTCGAAAATCTTATCGATTTCTTTTTTCGGAATCACCAATGTATGGCCTTTCACGAGCGGATAAACGTCCAGAAAAGCAAGGTAATCCTCATTTTCCGCGATTTTATAGGCGGGAATTTCTCCGTTTATGATTTTGGTAAAAACACTGGACACTTATTCTTCGATTTGAATGTCTAAAACTTCAAACTGCATTTTTGTCCCGTTGGGTAAATCGATGTCCGCAACTTCTCCGATTTTTTTGCCCAATAAACCTTTGGCAATCGGTGTGTTGACAGATATTTTTCCTTTGGACAAATCGGCTTCGGTTTCCGGAACGAGGGAATAAGCCATTTCCATTCCATTTGCTAAATTCTTGATTTTGACTCTGGAAAGGATAGAAACTTTGGAACGGTCCAACAAGGAAGCGTCGATGACGCGGGCGTTCGCAATCTGATCCTGGAGTTTAGAAATTTTCAATTCCAATAAGCCTTGGGCTTCTTTGGCTGCATCGTATTCCGCATTTTCGGACAAATCGCCTTTGTCGCGCGCATCGGCGATTTGCTGCGATATTTTGGGTCGTTCAAAGGATTCCAGTTGTTCGAGTTCGGCACGCAATTTATCCAAACCTTCTTTCGTTACATATTGTATATTTGCCATTCTTTTCAATTTAATATATAAAAGAATAATCCTACGGCAAACCGTAGGACTACTCACGCAAAGATATAAAATTTAATTTGACAAATAAAATGAATTTATTCCTTTTCAATTTTTCACGGATTTTTTTAATCTTCTTAACCATTGGAATTACAATCGGTTGCTCGGAGGATGATGGGCAGAAGAATTGCAATCCCGAATACAATGTATATGCTTCCATCAATTTGTCATTGCCTTTGTACAGCGATTTGCAGAACCCGAACGGTTGGGCTTATGTGCAGGGCGAAGGAACGGGAACCCGCGGAATCATTGTGGTCAATACCGGAAACGGATTCAAAGCTTATGACCGCAATGCCCCGCATATTTGCCCTAACCCGACTTCTACTTTGGAAGTGTTGGGCGACATCAAAATCATATGCCCTTTTGACGGTGCGGAATGGATTTTACTCACCGGGCAACCGTTGCAAAACAGCGAAGGTTTTACGCCGAATCGTACGCCGAGGATTTACCAAACCTCTTTTCAGGCGGGTGTACTGACTATATTCAATTAAAAAATAAGATAAGAATAAAAAATATTTATTAAGATTTAAAAATCAATCAGATGTTTGGAAATATAATGGAAATGATGGGCAAACTGCAATCTGTCCAAAAAGATTTTGAAAACCTGAAAGACCGCCTCGATGGTGAAACATTTACGGAAACTTCAACCGACGGTACGGTTTCCATAACCCTTACGAAACTGGCAACCATCAAAGATATTCAAATTGCTTCCGGGCTGATGGCTGACAAAGAACAATTGGAAGATACGTTGGTTGTAACGCTCAATAAAGCGCTTGACCAGATTAAGCAAAACGCCATAGAAGAAGCCAAGAAAACCGCAAAAGGAAGCTTGCCCAATATCCCGGGACTGCCTTTATGATTTATTTGAATTAAAAAAAGATATAATTTTTATTGCTCTCGAATTCCCAACGACTTCAGCGAGTTCTTCTTGGGTTGCGGATTTGATGCGTTTAACCGATTTAAATTTGTTCAATAAATCCTGAATGGTTCTTTCGCCGACTCCAGGAATCCCTTCCAGTTCTGATTGGAAAGTGTTTTTACTCCTTCGGTTTCTGTGTTTGGAGATGCCGAAACGGTGCGATTCATTGCGGATGTGTTGTAAAACCTTCAGCGTTTCTGAACTTTTGTCCAGATAAAGCGGGATGGAGTCACCCGGGAAAAAGATTTCTTCCAAACGTTTGGCAATGCCGATGATAGTGATTTTCCCTCTTAAATTCAATCGATCCAAACTCTTTAATGCCGCGCTCAACTGGCCTTTTCCGCCATCGATGAGAATCAGTTGCGGCAGTTCGCCACCTTCTTCCAAAACCCTTTTGTAACGGCGGTAAATCACTTCTTCCATCGTCGCGAAATCGTCGGGGCCCTCCACGGTTTTCACATTGAAAATCCGGTAATCTTTTTTGCTCGGTTTGCCGTCTTTGAAAACCACACAGGCCGAAACGGGATTGGTTCCCTGAATGTTTGAATTGTCGAAACCTTCGATGTGGCGCGGCTCTGCGGGCATGCGCAAATCCTTTTGCATTTGGGCCATGATGCGATTCGTGTGGCGGTCGGGGTCCACGATTTTCATTTGTTTCAATTGTTCCAAACGAAAGTACTTCGCGTTACGTTCAGACAATTCCAACAAACGTTTCTTATCGCCTATTTGGGGCACCGATATTTTGATGTTCGGGATTTCCAAATCCAATTCGAATGGTAAATAAATTTCTTTTGAATGGTTTCCGAAACGGTTCAGGATTTCCACGATGGCTTCTTCCAAAAGTTCATCATCTGATTCATCCAGTTTCTTTTTCAATTCCAATGTATGCGACTGGATGATTGCGCCGTTGTTTACCCGGAGGAAATTCACAAAACCGGCGGATTCGTCCGATATGATGGTAAATACATCCACATTTTTGATGGATGGATTGACGACCGTTGATTTGGCTTGGTGGTTTCTGACCAATTCGATTTTTTCCTTGATGCTCTGTGCAGTTTCAAACTCTAAATTCTTTGCATAATCATTCATCAAGCGGCTCATGTACCGGATGGCTTCTTGGTAATTTCCTTTGATGATGTTGCGGATGGAATCTATGTTTTGGCGGTAATTTTCTTCGGTTTGGAATCCTTCGCAAGGCCCCAAACAATTACCGATGTGGTATTCCAAACAGACTTTGAATTTGCCAGATTCAATGTTTTTCCGGCTCAAATCATAATTACAAGTTCGGAGCGGATAGATTTCCCGGGCCAGGTCCAGCAAGGCATGCAGCACTGTGACAGAGGCGTAGGGCCCGAAATATTCGGAACCATCTCGGATGATTTTTCGGGTTTTGAAAACGCGTGGAAAAGGTTCGTTTTTGATACAAATCCAAGGATAGGTTTTGTCATCCTTGAGAAGAACGTTGTATCTGGGCAGGTACTTTTTTATTAAATTATTTTCGAGCAGTAAAGCGTCGAATTCCGTTTCTACCACGATGGTCCGGATGTCTGCAATCTTGCTGACCATCAGCCGGGTCTTGCCGGATTCTTGGTTTTTATTGAAATAAGAAGTTACGCGCTTTTTCAAATTTTTGGCCTTGCCCACATAGAGGATTTTCCCGTTTTTATCGAAATACTGATAAACGCCGGGGTTTTCGGGTAAAGTCTGGAGAATGAGTGTCAGGTTTTCGCGCATTTCTGCTTACAAAGTTCGGAAGAATATAGAGGATTCAGAAATTTAGTTTCTTTTTATGATAGATATTTAGGCGTTTACATCCGCTTATGATTAATCACATTTCAGAAAAGTTCTATAAATAAAGATTCAATAAATAGGTTTCTGTTTCGCGTCTCTGAAATTGATGATGATAATTTGTCTTTTTCTGGGTAGAATTTTATAGACAATGTAATTATTTTCATCGACCATCCCTTTATGAAGATAATTGTGTTTTTGAGTTTGAGGATAGAGGTTTGGCTGAAGTTTTATGCGTTCAATAAAAGAAATGATATTTTCTTCTAAACGCAATATTTCCTTTTTAGTCCATTCTTTTTCTAAATAATCGATAGTATTGGATAATCCCTTTACAGCTCTTTTGGTCCAAAAAATTTCTATTTCCATGAATCGAAACGCTTCATGACACTTTCATGGCTGACAATTTGCCCATTTCCGGCTTCTGTCAAGCCTTCTTCGATTTCTTGGCGTTCTTGTTCACTTAATTCTTTCCACCAATCAACCGATTCTTCATCGTATATACTTTTGATTTTTAGTAATATGCTTTCATTCTTGGTGTTGAGTAGAAGTTGAAGTAATTCTAATTTTGTAGCTTCAATGTTCATTTTCTTCATTTTTATCAAATTTAATAAAATTATAGTATTTGATAATTATAGGTTATTAAGTTTTGGTTTTTAGGAATATTGATATCATTGGCAAGCATGGATTGAGACAGGTTTTCACTCAACCTTTTTCACCTCAATTTCCTCACCAATGTAAACCAACAACTTTTCTTTGATTTCAAATCCGTTTTTCTTAAGATTTTCTGCATAAGCCTTGATTTGCGCGATGTGCTTTTCTTCCATTTGCCCCGTTTTGTAATCGATGACGGCAGCCGTCTTTCCATGGAAAGCAATCCGGTCGGGTCGGTAGATTCCACCGGTTTCGTTGATGAAGTCCCGTTCATTGATGGATTGGTAATCCGTTGAAAAATAAATTTTTAATTCCGGATGGGAAAGGATTTCGAGAATCCGCTCGCGAAGTATTTCTGCTTCGTTTGCGCCAATTAACCCGGAATGGATGATGTTTCTGAGGGTTGGTTCAATGTCTTTTCGGGTATGGATGAATCTCATAAAATCGTGAATCAATTCTCCGTAAACAATCGCTTTTCCTTTTTCCCATTTCTTCGAAGATTCTTTGCTGATGCTGATTTTATCGTTCCATTTTTCGGAAACGAAAGGAATGGTTTCCGTCTGTTTGATTGTTTTTTTCGGTTCGGAATAACGCATCTTCTCTCCTTCCAATACAACTTCATTCTCCGATGAATCTACAAATTGGTTAAAATAAAGTGAAACCGATTTGGTTTTCGAATCTTTTTTGAGTCTTTGGGTTATGATGTACAATTGCTCAATGGCGCGCGTCGTAGCGACGTAGAGCATATTGAGGTTATCAAGTTCAAATTCATTTCTTTCGCTTTCGATGATTTTTTTGATTTCCGGAGAAACCTTTTCCAAATCTCCAAAACCTTCGACCAGGAATTTTTCAAAGGGCAATTCCTCGTTTTGGGTCGGTATCCAGAATTTCGGGGGCATCATCCGGTCACCCCAATCCGCAAAAGGTAAAATCACAACGGGGAATTCCAATCCTTTGGATTTGTGGATGGTCATCAGGTTAACCGCATTGATGCCTTCGGGCATCGAAATACTGAGCTTCCCTTTTTTTTCTTCCCAATATTCCAAAAACCGGTACAAATTGTATTCATTTTTGGTGGAATATTCCAGAATGAAATCCATAAAATATTGGATATAGGCACTTCCTTTTTTGCCTAAACCAAACTGCCGGATGGTTTTCTCAGTGAAATCATACAACGAAATAGAGGGTTCGAAAATAAAATGGAGGTCTATTCCATAAGCAAATAAATGGTTTTTCAGCCCGATTAAATCTTGGTTCAAAACTGCTTGGATTTCTTCGGTCAGGTCCTCCGGTTTGATTTTCCCCAATCCGTGGAGTTTAGTCAGGAAAGAGGCTTTTGAAACCAAGTCTTCTTCATTGGCAAGGGTCTTAAAAAATAATTCAATCAATTGGACCTCCCCGGAATTGGTTACCAATAAGGATTCTGCGGAAATTACCGGGATATTTTCCCTGGAAAGAAATTCTGCGATCAACCGGCCATGCGCGTTGGTGCGGTGTAAAACGGTGATTTCGGAATATTCAAAACCTTGGTTTACCGCAGAATGGATATTTTCCCGTATTTGGATTAAGGTTTCATCCTGATAGGCTTCGGTTCCGTCGTTTTTCTCAATGAAATTCAATTGGACGTAACCTCCGATTTTATCGTTGTATTCTTGGATGTTTCCTTCGAGGTAGAGTTTTTGGTAATCTTCGGACACCAGTTTTGCGCCGGTTTCCGTATAAAATCGGTTGTTGAAAAGAATGATGTTGTTGTAGCTGCGCCAGTTTTTGGGCAGGTTTTCCACCGTGATTCCTTGAATGTCTTTGTCGCCGATAAGCTTGATCATTTGTTCCGGGTTGCCGCCCCGCCAACGGTAAATGGATTGTTTGGCGTCGCCGACCAGCATCAGGGTATCGGATCCGGCTTGGGCGTTTTCAACCAAAGGTTGTAGGTTCAACCATTGCAATTCGGAAGTATCTTGGAATTCATCGATGAAATAATGTTGGAAACGGTTTCCGATGCGTTCGTAAATAAATCCTGAAGGCTGTTGCTGAAGGCTCGAACTAATGCGTTTGTTGAATTCAGAAATCAGCAAAATATTATTGTCTTCTTTGATGGTTTCTACTGATTTTTCCACTTCATTGAGAACGCTGAGGGCGGCGATGGTCTTTTGAATCCCTGTCCACAAAGGCAAATCGCGTAATTCTTCCAAAGCTTCATCCGAGAATGAGATCAATTTAGGTGCAATTTGTTCAATGGCATTTTTTGCCACAGATGATGCTTTGCCTGAGCACCATTTTTCTGGATTGGTGTTTTCCTTGAATGCCAAATGTCGGCTACCCGGAAACTCGAAAATTTCTTTTTGAAGTTTAAGAAAAAAACCGATAAATCCACTGTTTCCATAAGAAAAATCATTTACGGAAAGTTTTTGATTTTCAAGGCAATTAAATACTTCCTGAGCAATTTGCCTCAAACGGTTTTTCTTGGACGTAACTTTTTGGTAAACGGTTTTCCGGATGGTATTGAATTCATCCAAAGAATACTTTTGCAACAATGCCAAATGGAGCAGGTGTTTGTCGTCATAAATGGATTTGGAGGTTTTGATCAATTCACGGGTAATGTCCCAACTGCGGTTTTCCTGTAAATTATCCAAAGCGATTTCAATCAGGACGGAAGTCAGCAATTCA
Organism: Bacteroidota bacterium; assembly: GCA_023433225.1. Classification (GTDB taxonomy): domain Bacteria; phylum Bacteroidota; class Bacteroidia; order Flavobacteriales; family Weeksellaceae; genus Moheibacter. The sequence continues at coordinate 7,864 of JAEZDQ010000195.1, forward strand.
TCTTCCCCAATTTTTGAAAATAATTGGTTGACGGATTCTTCCAATAATTTTTCCAAATCCATTTCCACATTGAAATTTACCGATAAACCCAAATCTTGCGCGAATGATTTCATCAGCCTCAGATTGAATTTATCGATAGTGCTGACGGAGAAACGGGAATAATTGTGCAGAATTTTAGAAAGGATTTTTTTGGAGCGCTGATGGATTTGTTCCGGCGGTAAATTCAAATCTTTGCTGAAGGTTTCCAAATCCTTTAAGGCCAAATAATCATCGGAAGCGAAGGCGGCCAGTTTTTCTAAAATCCGCTGCTTCATTTCATTGGCCGCCTTATTGGTAAAAGTAATGGCCAGCAGGGATTCAAATTTATTGGGATTGGGAGATGAAAGCAGAATCGACAAATATTCCCGGACCAGCGTATAGGTCTTGCCTGCGCCGGCCGAGGCATTGTAAATTTTGAATTCGTTGGGCTGGAGCAATTTCTTTTTTTGGCTAATTTACATTAATTCGGGATTTATTTCCGCATCGCCAACGTTTTCACGCACCCATTCTAAACATTCCTGAAAAGTCTTGAAAGAAAGTTCTTCGGGAACCAAATTGGGGATGATTTCAATTTTTCGCATGAGGTATTCCGGTTGGGTTTGAATACCGACCAACAGGATTTCGGTATCCTTGTTTTTCAGGTCGATTAAGATATCTTCCAGTGCGTATAGCCCGCTCTGGTCAATGTAAGGAACCCTGTCCATCCGGACGATGACATGGGTTGAATCGCGTGGGACCTGTGCAGATAAGAGTTGCAAATCGTTGGTTGAACCGAAGAATATGGGCCCTTCAAGGTGCTTGATGAATACCTTTTTTTTGAGTGGTTCCGGAAATTGCTTTTCATCGACCCAAGGCAATTCAGAGAAATCGCCCAAACCTACCAGTCCGGAACGTTGGGC
>JAEZDQ010000011.1 GCA_023433225.1 Bacteroidota bacterium
GTAATGGGCCGCGATGCAGGGTTTATCGCGCTGAACGGTGGGATTGCTTCCGGCGCGCAGGATATTTTGATCCCGGAAGAAATTGACCGCCTTGATGACTTATTTGAAACCTTGGAAAGGTCTGAACAAGCGGGAAAAAATTCGAGTATCATCGTAGTGGCCGAAGGAGAAGAACTGGGCAATGTCTATGATTTGGCTAAAGCGACCAAAAAGAAATTTCCCGAATACGATGTCCGCGTAACCGTTTTGGGGCACATCCAAAGAGGCGGAAACCCAAGCTGCATGGACAGGGTCTTGGCAAGTCGGCTCGGTTTGGCGGCAGTAGAAGGATTGCGGGACGGAAAAACGAATGTAATGGCGGGATCACGTTCCAACAAAGTCGTTTACACCCCCATCGAAGATGCAATCAAAAAACACAATGAAATTGATCAAGAACTCATAAAACTTGCTAAAATTTTAGCTATTTAATAACCTAAAAAAACAAAAAATGTCAACAATCAAAGTAGGAATTAACGGTTTCGGCCGAATCGGCGGATTGGTATTCAATGCGATGCTCGAAAGAGATAACATTGAAATTGTAGGAATCAATGACCTTATCAATGCCGAATACATGGCTTATATGATGAAATATGATTCTGTTCACGGACGTTTCGATGGCGAAATCAAAATAGAAGGCGATAACTTGGTCGTGAATGGAAAAACCATTCGGATTACTTCTGAAAGAGACCCTAATAATTTGAAATGGAATGAAATTGGCGCAGACTACATCGTGGAATCTACCGGTTTATTCCTGTCCAAAGACACTGCCCAAGCCCACATCAACGCAGGTGCCAAGAAGGTAATCCTTTCGGCTCCTTCAAAAGACGATACCCCTATGTTTGTGATGGGTGTAAACCACAAAGAATTAACAGACGATGTTCAGATTTTCTCAAACGCCTCTTGTACCACCAATTGTTTGGCACCTCTGGCAAAAGTGGTTCACGATAATTTTGGGATTTTGGAAGGATTAATGACCACGGTTCACGCCACCACCGCGACCCAAAGAACCGTTGACGGCCCGTCGATGAAAGACTGGCGAGGAGGCCGTTCCGCTTTGCTGAACATCATACCGTCTTCAACCGGTGCTGCCAAAGCGGTTGGAAAAGTAATTCCTTCCTTGAATGGAAAACTTACCGGAATGTCATTCCGTGTACCGACAGCCGATGTTTCGGTAGTCGATTTAACCGTCCGACTGGAAAAAGAAACCACGTACGACGAGATTTCTGCCGCCATGAAATCCGCTTCCGAGGGAGAATTGAAAGGAATCTTAGGTTATACGGAAGATATGGTGGTTTCACAAGATTTCATTGGCGACAAAAGAACTTCCATTTTTGACAAAGATGCAGGAATCATGCTTTCGCCCACTTTTGTAAAGCTTGTTTCTTGGTATGATAATGAAACCGGATACTCCAATAAATTGACCGATCTGTTGGTTCATTCTGCTTCCTTGTAAATCATAAAAAATAAATTCTATGAAAAACCGCTGATTACTTCGGCGGTTTTTTTTATGAAAAAAATCATCCTTTTAAGAATAATTTATATATTTGTTCCAATTAAGAATCCAAAAAACAATTGCCTATAGAATACTTTCTACACATTTAACATTTGAAGACAAAGTAGAAAAGTATGGAAATCATTGATGATTCACACTTGGTGGATGCCTACATTCTGGGGGATGAAGCAGCATTGGCCGAATTAATTGATAGGCATAAGAATAAAGTTTACGGCTTTATTTTTTCCAAAGTTTTAGACAAGAACATAGCTGAAGATATTTTTCAGGATACCTTCGTTAAAGTAATTTTGACATTAAAAGAAGGAAAGTACAACGAAGAAGGGAAATTTTTGCCGTGGGTGATGCGGATTGCACATAATTTAAGCATTGATTATTTCCGCTCTCGCAGAAGGATGCCCATCATTGGAGAAACTTTCGTGGATGAAGACTTCAGCATTTTTGATTTTCTGGCGGACCCGGAAGACTGTTCCGAAACCAAGATTATCAAAGACCAAATCGACAAAGAACTCAGGCTCATTATTGAATACTTGCCACATGACCAACAAGAAGTTTTGAAACTCCGAATATTCAAAGGTTTAAGTTTCAAGGAAATCGCAGAAGAAACAGATGTGAGTATCAATACGGCACTGGGCCGGATGCGTTATGCGCTGATTAATTTAAGAAAAGTCATAGAAGACAAAAATCTCTCTTTGACAATGGTTTAATAAAATAATTAGTAACAGTTTGCAATATAATTTTTAGTGTAGCGTTGTAATTAATATGCACTCAAAATTATTGTCTATGAAGCAAAATTACTCTTTGGTCGGTGGAACATTATCACCGAAGGATTCAACAATCCGCAATATTTTAAATTTTTCAAAAACATTATCAGTTATTAGAAGTGGTGTCTTGAAGCAAAACATTGTTTGCTTCAAGAATTAAAGAAAGAGGGAAGTAGTTAAAAACTTCCCTCTTTTTATTTTTGGCTTCTTCTTTGCTATTCCCTCTCTGATTTAACAATTTGGATACTCAATTCCTATTTGTTTTTAATTAATTTTTACTCACATGAAAAGATTTACTCAATTCTTAATCATATTGGTAATCGCCATATTGATTATCCCCTTGTTCTTACCCAAAACAATCAGTGCGGAAGTCGAACACGAATTCAAACATCCTGTCGGGATTGTTTATGAAGAATTTAATAACCTGAAGGAATTTTCGGAATGGGAACCTTGGACCCATGGGGATTCTGCAGTTGAAAAATCTTATTTTTCGCCCTACCGTGACGAGGGAGCCGGATACAAATGGCTAAAGGCCGGAAATTCCCAAAGTGGTGAAATTCTCATTTTAAAAACGGAACAAAACCAATTCGTGGAAATGGAGTTAGAAGGTTGGGACATTGGGGAAACCGCTCAAATGAAAGTAGAATTCACACCCGTAAACGCGGAAAAGACCAAACTAAAATGGTATGTGGAGAGCGAAGAAATCGGCTATTTCTCGCGGTATTACAGCTATTATTCTTCCAAAAAACTCAAAGAAAAATTAGAAGATGGTTTAACCTTTTTGGATGAACGCTTGAAATCTGCCGCACTCACGCCCGAACAAGCCCAATCCCTGTTGCCGGGAAAAATACAGACCGAAATGTTTGAAGGCGGAAAATTGATAACCATCCTCAACGAAACTTCACTTGACCAAGAAGAAATCAATACCGCATCCGAAGAATCTTTCGGAAAGTTATACAGTTTCCTGGTAGATTATATTAAAATCCCTCCTCAGAATATGGGCAAACCAACCACCTATTATGAATACATCGACACCGCTTCCAAAAAAGCAAAATTCTATTGCGGTTATCCTATCACAGAAAGCATAAAACCGGAAGAAGATATGCAGTTGTTCTCGCTTCCTGCCGGTGAAACCTTGGTTTCTATCCACAAGGGAAGCTATAATTCCCTTCCGCAAAAAATTGAAGAAATGAAGCAATATGCGACAAAAAATAAAATCAAATTAGGCAATTCTCATTGGAAAACCTACCTCAACGATTCAGAAGCCGTAAAAGATACGAATGAATAGCACACCAAGATTTACATTCCCATTCAATAAAAATAAATCAGAAATTTAAAAAGTGCTCCGATGACAGAGCACTTTTTTTTTCGCCACTAATTCCCGTAACTTTGTGCGATTTTTAAATGATGAACGATTTTATAGAAGTTTACGGTGCCCGGGAACACAATCTCAAAGACATAGACCTGAAAATCCCACGCAAAAAACTCGTGGTTATAACGGGTCTCAGCGGAAGCGGCAAATCTTCACTTGCTTTCGATACGATTTATGCCGAAGGCCAACGCCGCTACATCGAAACTTTTTCTGCCTATGCCCGTCAGTTTTTGGGTGGTATGGAACGACCCGATGTCGATAAAATTGAGGGGCTTTCACCCGTCATCGCTATCGAACAAAAAACTACTTCCAAAAGTCCTCGTTCTACCGTGGGGACCATTACAGAGGTTTATGACTTTTTACGTTTGTTGTACGCCCGCGCTTCCACCGCTTATTCTTACAATACGGGTGAGGAAATGGTAAGTTATACCGACGAACAAATTAAGGATTTAATCCAAGAGAATTTTCAAGGTAAAAAAATAGCCATCCTTTCGCCTTTAGTCCGTTCCCGGAAAGGACATTACCGGGAGCTTTTCGCACAAATTGCCAAACGGGGTTACATGGAGGTTCGTGTCAACGGCGAAGTTTTGGATATTATGCCCGGAATGAAACTCGATCGGTACAAAACCCATGACATTGAATTGCTCATCGATAAATTGAACCTTAAAGATTCCGTATCCGATGAGCGTTTGAAAAGTTCCATCGACACTGCCATGCAGCAAGGTGAAAATGTAATGATGGTTTTGGATTATGAAACCAATGAAGCTCGTTATTATAGCCGGAATTTGATGTGCCCGACAAGCGGTATCTCCTACCCTATGCCCGAACCTAATTCGTTTTCTTTTAATTCGCCAAAGGGAGCCTGTCCAACTTGCAATGGTTTGGGGGAATTGAAAGAAGTCAGCTTGGACAAAGTTTTTCCCGATCCGAACCGCAGTTTTAAAAATGGGATGATTGCACCTTTGGTCGAATTGAAAAATATGGTGAGACTGAAAAAACAAATTGAATCCATTTATGCCAAACACAATGAAAATCTGGATACTCCATATAAAAAACTGAAAAAGGAACTGATTCATGATATTTTATACGGAGTGAAAGAAACCGTTGATGTACAACTCAAGTTCGCTGATGTCAATAAAATATATAAAATTGATTTCGAAGGAATTATCCCTTATTTAGAAGAGTTATTAAGCGACAAAATGAATCCTTCTTCCCATTCGGTTTCGCGAAAATTTTCCAAACAAGTCCGCTGTACCGATTGTGAAGGTTACCGTCTCAACCGGGAATCGCTTCATTTCAAAATCGATCAAAAACACATTGGGGAGGTCGCTCATTTCGACTTAAGGTTTTTGCATAATTGGATCAACGTTTTAGATAAAAAATTAGACGGAAAACAGAAAAAAATTGCGGAAGAAATTTTGAAAGAAATCAGCACAAGGTTGAACTTCCTTTTAGATGTCGGGCTGGATTACCTTTCCTTAGACCGTCCATCCAAATCTCTTTCGGGTGGGGAAGCACAGCGAATCCGATTAGCAACTCAAATCGGTTCACAGTTAGTCAATGTGCTTTATATCTTGGATGAACCATCCATTGGGCTGCACCAGCGGGACAACATCAAATTAATCGATTCACTCAAAAAACTGCGCGATATCGGGAATTCCGTTTTGGTAGTGGAGCATGACAAAGACATGATTCTCGAATCGGATTATGTCATTGACATCGGCCCGAGAGCGGGAAGAAAAGGTGGTAGAGTCGTTTGGCAGGGTGAACCGAAAGATATTTCCAAAGCCCATACACTGACTTCGGATTACATCAACGGCGATTTAAAAATTGAAATTCCGGACAAACGGCGAGAAGGAAACGGAAAATCCATTAAACTGACCGGAGCCACAGGAAATAACCTTAAAAATGTCAATCTGGAAATCCCTTTGGGGAAATTGATTGTAGTCACAGGTGTTTCCGGAAGCGGAAAATCAACCCTGATTACAGAGACTTTGTATCCGATTTTGAGTAAACATTTTTATCGCTCCGAATTAGAGCCCATGCCGTATAAAAAAATCGAAGGACTGGAAAATTTGGACAAAGTAATTGAGGTTGACCAATCACCGATCGGTCGCACTCCTCGCTCAAATCCAGCTACTTATACCAATCTGTTTTCGGATATCCGGAATTTGTTTACCCAATTGCCGGAAGCCAAAATCCGTGGTTATAAACCGGGGCGTTTCTCATTCAACGTAAAAGGCGGAAGATGCGAAACCTGCGAGGGTGCCGGGTTGAAAGTCATCGAAATGAATTTCTTGCCCGATGTGTACGTTCCTTGTGAAACTTGTAACGGCAAACGGTTTAACCGCGAAACATTGGAAATCCGATACAAAGGGAAATCAATCGCCGATATTTTGGACATGACTGTAAATGAAGCCGTTGAATTCTTTGAACCCATTCCTAAGATTTTCCGAAGTGTGAAAACCCTGCAAGAAGTCGGCTTAGGTTACATCACCTTGGGGCAACAATCTACAACCCTTTCCGGCGGCGAAGCCCAGCGGGTAAAACTCGCGTCGGAACTGAGCAAAAGACAAACCGGAAAAACCATTTACATCCTCGACGAACCCACAACAGGATTGCATTTTGAAGACATTCGTGTTTTGATGGATGTCATCAACCAAATAGTAAATCATGGCAATACGGTCATCATCATCGAACATAACCTGGATGTGATCAAACTCGCAGACCATGTAATTGACATCGGTCCGGACGGCGGTGAAAAAGGCGGAACTATCGTAGCGAAGGGAACTCCTGAAGAAATTGTAAAAAATACAAAAAGTATCACCGGAAAGTTTTTGAAGGAGGAGCTTATTTGATTCATTTTGAATTCAAAACATTAAATGAATTTACATTCCGACGGTCTCATAAATATAGCATATTCTATTCTCTATGTTTATAAATACCTTGATCGCTCAAATTCATTATTTTGGTCTTTTGCATAAATCAAGTAATTTTCATCCTGCCCAATCATTATTCACCGTATCAATTTCTAATTCATTGTATTCAACAAATTCATCAAACCAATTCTCATCCGTTTTGAACTTAAGAAACAGTTCATATTCAAGTGAAAAATGAGGCGACTGATAATAGGCACCTTTAATTAATTGAATTTCTTTTGGCAGCTCAGTTCCCGACCAATATTGATATACTTCTTTGGCATCTGTGGTTTCAATTTTTGAACAACTTGTCAAAAGAAAAGTCAAACTTAATCCCATTAATATTTTCATCGGTTTTAGTGAATTATGTGAAATATAACTAATTCTCAAATCTATGGATATAAACGCTATTAAAAATAAACTTCGGATATTTGCAAAAATTAAAATTCCTTGTCAAACTTCGTAGATTACATCAAATTATATTGTAAAAGCGGTCACGGCGGTGCCGGTTCTGCACACCTTCATCGTGAAAAATTCATTGAAAAAGGCGGGCCTGACGGCGGTGACGGCGGCCGTGGCGGACACATTATCCTCAGAGGAAATGCCCAGCTATGGACACTTTTGGCACTTCGTTATACCCGCCATTTAAAAGCCGACAATGGTGGAAACGGGGGTTCATCACGTTCTACGGGCGCAGATGGAAAGGATGTTTATATTGAAGTTCCGATCGGAACGATTGCCAAGGACGAAGAAGGAAATTTTTTGGGTGAAATTACCGAAGACGGACAGGAAGTAATCTTACTTCAGGGTGGAAAAGGCGGGCTGGGAAACTGGCATTTCCGTTCTGCAACCCGACAAACGCCGCGCTATGCACAACCGGGGCTTCCGGGTGAAGAAAAACCTGTAAGCCTCGAACTGAAAATCCTGGCTGATGTAGGATTGGTTGGATTCCCGAATGCCGGAAAATCTACTTTGCTATCGGTCTTATCGGCAGCAAAACCCAAAATTGGAGATTATGCCTTTACCACACTTACGCCGAATTTAGGGATTGTAGCATACAGAGACCATCAGTCTTTTGTAATGGCAGATATTCCCGGAATTATCGAAGGAGCCGCCGAAGGAAAAGGTTTGGGGCATCGGTTTTTAAAACATATTGAACGAAATTCGGTTTTACTTTTCCTGATTCCGGCAGATTCAAAAGACCATTTGAAGGAATATGAAATTTTGGTCAATGAATTAAGGAAGTACAATCCGGAATTGCTCGACAAACAAAGGGTTTTGGCCATTTCTAAAAGCGATATGCTTGATGAGGAATTGAAGCGGGAAATTTCCCAGCTCTTACCTAAAGACCTGCCTCATTTGTACATTTCATCGGTTGCACAGCAGGGTTTGATGGAACTCAAAGATTTGTTGTGGAAGAAATTGAACGATTAAAAAATCAAATTTATATTTTCGGTGCATTTTTCCCCATCGCCTGCATCATTTGTCGGCCACCGGGCGATTGCATAAACTTCATCATTTTTCCCATTTCGGAGAATTGCTTCAACAATTGGTTCACTTCCTGAACCGAGGTTCCTGAACCTGCGGCTATTCTCTTTTTACGGCTGGCATCAATGATTGGCGGGTTTTTTCTTTCTTTGGGTGTCATCGAACGAATGATGGCTTCCACACCTTTGAAAGCATCGTCATCAATTTCCACATCTTTCAAGGCTTTTCCGGCACCTGGAATCATCCCCATCAGATCTTTCATGTTCCCCATGCGTTTGATTTGTTGGATTTGCTTCAAGAAATCATCAAAATCAAAAGCATTTTTGGCAATTTTCTTTTGTAAACGCTTCGCTTCTTCTTCGTCAAATTGCTCCTGAGCTCTTTCAACAAGGGAAACTACGTCACCCATTCCGAGGATACGGTCGGCCATACGTTCCGGATAGAAAATATCCAGGGCTTCCATTTTCTCTCCGGTGGAGATAAATTTAATCGGTTTATCGACTACCGTTCGAATCGTCAAAGCCGCTCCACCACGGGTATCCCCGTCTAATTTGGTTAGGATCACCCCATCATAATCCAAAACTTCGTTAAAAGCTTTGGCGGTATTTACTGCATCCTGACCGGTCATGGAATCCACCACAAACAAAGTTTCAGTCGGTTTAACGGTTTGATGCACCTGACGAATCTCGTTCATCATCGCTTCATCAATCGCCAATCGTCCTGCCGTATCTATGATGATTACATTGTGATTCCCTTCTTTTGCTTTCTGTAAAGCGTTTTGTGCAATCTGAACCGGATTTTTATTTTCGATTTCGGCATAAACCGGAATACCGACTTGTTCTCCCAAAATTTTCAACTGGTCAATGGCCGCGGGGCGATATACGTCACCGGCTACCAACAAAGGATTTTTTCCTTTTTTCTTTTTAAGGTAATTCGCCAGTTTTCCGGAGAAGGTCGTTTTCCCGGAACCTTGTAAGCCGGCAATCAAAATGATCGTTGGATTTCCGGAAATGTTGAGTTCAGCTCTTTCACCTCCCATCAATTCGGCAAGTTCATCATGAACAATTTTCACCATCAACTGATTCGGATTCAATGCGGTAATTACATTTTGACCAAGTGCTTTTTCTTTTACTTTGTCGGTGAAATCTTTGGCAACTTTGTAACTCACGTCGGCATCTACCAAAGCGCGACGCACTTCTTTGATGGTTTCTGCTACGTTGATTTCGGTGATTTGCCCTTTACCTTTGAGCGTATGTAATGCTTTGTCTAATTTATCCTGTAAACTCTGGAACATTTTTCTGAATCATTTTGGGATGCAAAGATAAGATTTTTGGCTGGATGATAGAAGTTGAAAAATAGAAGTATAGTGATTTATTCCCGAAGTGCTTCTTCAAAATATTGATTCAAAGGTTGGATGATTTTATAATCTTTAATGATTTGTTGGATCAAATCTTTTTCCAAAACTATTTCGGGTTCATATTCCTTGAAATAATAGAAAGATTTATGGAGAATCAAAGGTTGTTTTTCAATGATTTCCGAGAAAGGTTTGTTGAGGCGTTTATTCTTTTCGCCACGGATTTCACCAAAATTTTCTTTGAATTTTTTATCCGAAATTAATTTTTCTAAACGTTCAGGTTCATCATAGATTTTCTGACGAATTTGCACCAAAAGTTCAGAAG
>JAEZDQ010000040.1 GCA_023433225.1 Bacteroidota bacterium
ATGCATACCTATTCCAATATGGGCATCATCTACAAAGAAACGGAGCGGATGGATTCCGCGATTTATGCTTACGAAAAAGCCATTGAAATGGGAAAGCGTTATGAGCGCCCTATCATTGTAGCCCAGAATTTATTGAATCTGGGTAATATTTTTGCCAATATGAAACGGTATTCGGAAGCGGAAAATCATTTCCTGAAGTCTCTGGACATCTGCCGGGAATTTAATCTTCAGGAAGGGGTCGTGATGAATTACATCAACCTCGGTTCCAATCAGTTTACCGCAGAAAATTATGCGAAATCGGAAGTGTTTTATAAAAAAGCTTTGGAAGAATCCCAAAAAACAACTGAGATTCCCGAATACCTGATTCCGATTTACGGAGGTTTGACGGATATATATGAAATCAAAGGTGACTACAAAAATGCTTTTGAATATTTTAAAAAATACCAGGAAATAACCGATAAAATCAACATCGAACAGGCCAAATCCGAAATAGCGGAAATCCAAGGAAAATACGACACCGCGCTAAAGGACGCCGAAATAGCGCAAATCAACAAGGATTTCGAAATCAAAAAATCGGAAAACAAGGCCTTGATTTACCTCATCTTGGTGGGTGTGGTACTGACCGCTTCCATCATCCTCTTTCTAATTTACCGCAACAACCGGTTGAAAATACTGTACAAAAAGAACGTGGAACTGCTCCATGTCCCCCAGTTCCTCCCCGCCAAAAGCGAAACGGAATCCGAGTCCGGCAATCCCTTGAGCAAAGTATTCGAAGAAATCATCCACCTGCTTGAAAAAGAAAAGGCATACCAAAACCCCAACCTGACCATCAATGACGTGACCCAAGCCATCAACAGCAACCAGAAATATGTTTCATCTGCCATAGCCAATTACACCCAGATGAACTTCAATAATTTTATCAATTACTTCCGGATCAGCGAAGCCAAAAGGCTCATCATTTCCCAAGAATACCAAACCCTCAACGAAATCATGTACGCCTGTGGGTTCAATTCGAGAACCCCTTTTTACAATGCTTTCAATAAATTCACGGGAATGTCGCCCAAACAATTCAAGGACCTTTCAAAATCCCAACCGGAACCGGCTTTCGAAAGGAAGATGGATGTTTTGACGGAAGAAGAGTTCCAAAAATGAAAGGTGAACCCGTTAAATATTCCCAATAAATTTTAAAAATTCCATAAATCTTGGCCTATTGGTTCATTCTTCCATTATTTTTGTGAAAATTTGAGGGTATGAACGAAGACAAATTGGAATGGCTCTTCCAACAAGCCATCGCCTACGGCATCAAAATCGGAACCGCCATCCTGATTCTTGCGCTTGGATTCTGGCTGAGCAGTAAACTGAAATCGATTATCCGCAAACGCATGGTGAGGCGGGAGGTGGATCCTTCAGTCCGTGAATTCATCCTGCCCATTCTGGACATCCTTTTCAAGATACTCGTGGTCTTAACTGCGGTCAATACCGTCGGCATTCAAATCACGTCCTTTGCGGCCATCCTCGCCGGACTGGCTGCCGGCATCGGCCTTTCTTTGCAAGGCAGTTTGTCGAACTTCGCGGGCGGATTGCTGATAATCATGTTCAAACCCTTCAAAGTCGGCGATTACATTGTCGCCCTCGAACACGGCGGAACCGTTGAATCCATCAGCATTCTTTATACGACGCTCATCACCCCGGACCACATTGTGATTACCTTGCCCAATTCCACTTTGCTCAATAACCCCGTGACCAATTATTCCGTCAAAGATACTCGGAGGCTGGTGATCAAAGTAGGGATTTCATACAATGACGACATGGAGAAAGCACGACAAATCCTCTTGGAAATGCTTCAAAATGAACCCATGATTCTCAAAGACCATGAAACCACGGTAGAAGTATTGGAATTTTCCGAAAGCAAAATAAACCTGGCTGTTTGGGGATTTGTAAAAAGTGAGGATTACTGGAACGCTTATTACAAATTGTACAAAAAGACCAAAGAAATATTCGATGAAAACGGGATTTCCATACCTTTCCCCCAAACAGTGATGCGCATCATCCCACCCAAAGATTCACCAACAAATCTTGAAAAATGACAAATAAACGATTCTTGCTCTGTTGGCTTTTGGTTTTTCCCTTTCTGCTCAATGCCCAGTCCGAGTGGATTAAAAACCATTTGGAATCGGAGTTTTACAAAAACCATTTTGTGGGATTCTACCTGCAGGACGCTGAAACCGGTCAGGAATTGATGAATTACAACGGCGAAAAACTATTCACCCCCGCTTCCAATGTCAAAATACTTTCCCTTTACAGCGCGATGAAGGTTTTGCCGGACTCCATTCCCGCGCTGAAATACGAAAGGAAGGGAGATGATTTGCTTATCCAAGGTTTGGGTGACCCGACCTTCCTCCATCCGGAATTCAAATCGGTCACAAGGGTATTGGATTTTCTCAAAAATGAAACCGGGAAAATATACCTCCGCTGGGGCACCTACGAAGGCCCGCGAATGGGTTTGGGCTGGTCATGGGAAGATTATGAAAAATATTATTCTCCCGAGCGCAGCGAATTACCGCTTTACGGCAATATGGCGACCCTCAAAAAAGGCAAAGGCGGGCCATCCGCTTTTCCGCTTACCTTGGCCGATTCGGTCGAATACCGGGAAAGCCTTTTCAGCCGGGACTTTCATGACAATAAATTTTACATTGGTTCCCGTAACGGGAATTCTACCCGGGTGCCATTTGTGGTAAAAGATGAACTGATTCGCCAAATGCTCTCGGATGCCGTTGGAAAAGAAGTCGAACTCACCCAGGAAGAACTCTCCAAAAACGCCAAGACCCTTTTCAGTTTGCCTGCTGATTTGGTTTACAAGCGGATGATGGAAGTCAGCGATAATTTCTTGGCCGAACAAATACTCCTGATGGTTTCGGCCAAAGCTACCAATTCCCTCAGCAGTGAAAAAGCCATCCAGTACCTGAATTCGAAATACCTGAAAGGAATGCCGCAACCGCCTGTTTGGGTGGACGGTTCGGGCTTATCGAGGTACAATTTATTTTCACCGAAAGACCTGGTTTATGTCTTGGACAAACTGTATAAAGAATTCCCGCGCGAACGATTGTTCAACATCTTCGCGGTCGGCGGCAGGACCGGTACCCTAAAAAGCAATTACGGCGGGAACCCGCCCTATGTCTATGCCAAGTCGGGCACCCTTTCCAATAATTACTGCCTGAGCGGATACCTCCTCACCAAGTCCGGAAAAACTTTGATTTTCAGCGTCATGAACAACCATTACCAAAAAGAAAATTGGCAGGTTCGCCAACAAGTCCAGAAATTATTGGAATATGTGAGGGATAATTATTGAGCCGACTGAATCAAATCCCCCACAATCAACTCCGCCGTTCGTTCAGATGCGCCTTCTCCACCGAGTTTTTGTCTTAATTCTTTGTAGTCGTTCAAAACCTGAGAATGTTTAGGTTCAGTTAGGATTTTGTTCAATTCAGCCTTTAAATTTTTGGCGTTTAAATCCTGCTGTATCAATTCCTTAACTACTTCTTTATCCATAATCAAATTGACCAAAGAAATGAATTGGATGTATTTCACCACCCGTTTTCCAATTTCATAAGAGATACGGCTGCCTTTGTAACAAACCACTTCCGGGATATTCAGCAAAGCCGTTTCCAAAGTGGCCGTTCCGGATGTCACCAAAGCGGCCTCTGAAATCCGCAGTAAATCATAGGTTTTATTGGAAACCATCCGAATCGGTTTGCCCGCAACAGCATTGTAAAAACCCACTTCCACAGAAGGTGCTCCCGCAATTACGAATTGGTATTCGGGAAAATCCTTTTCAACCGAAAGCATAATCGGAAGTTTCTTTTTGATTTCCTGCTTGCGGCTGCCCGGCAAAATCCCTATTACTTTCCGCTCATCCAGTCCGTGTTCCGACTTGAATTTCTGCGCATCGATTTCAGGCAAATCCTTCATCGCGTCCAAGAGCGGATGCCCGACAAAATCTACTTCATAATCGTATTGGGCATAAAAATCCTTTTCAAAAGGGAGGATGACGAACATACGGTCCACAAATTTCTTGATGGTATGGACACGGCCCGTTTTCCATGCCCAGATTTGGGGTGAAATGTAATAATAAACCCGGATGCCCAGGCTTTTGACAAATTCGGCAATCCTGAGGTTAAAACCCGGATAGTCCACCAAAATCACCGCGTCGGGGCTATAAGCACTTATGTCTTTTTTAGCGAATGAAATATTCCCCAAAATGGTTTTCAGGTTCAACAGGACTTCCGAAAACCCCATAAATGCAAGGTCTTTGTAATGTTTCACAAGTGTCCCGCCTTCCTTCTGCATCAAGTCGCCACCCCAAAAACGAAATTCCGCAGACGGGTCTTTCATTTTCAATGCCTTCATCAGGTTGGAACCGTGTAAATCACCCGAAGCCTCGCCGGCTATGATGTAGTATTTCATTGACACAAATGTAATGAGATTGACCCTAAAAATAAAATCAGGCAGCCCTTAGGACTGCCTGATTGACACAATAACTATTAACATTATCAATTTTCGGTTTGAATGCCGGGGAATGTTTCATGACAGAGACCATTATGTCTGCGTCTTTATTACCATGAAGGCTACTTCCGACTTACCGCTTCACAACCTTACGGCTGGTTTTCTTGCCGTCTTTGGTGGCAATCTGAATGAGGTAAATCCCCTTAGGCAAGGATGCGATATTGATTTGACCGGATTTCTGTTCCGAAATCATTCGACCCGCTACATCATAAATGACTACATTTTCGATTTCAGTCTTGCTTTGGATGAATAGATAACCATCAGTCGGGTTTGGATAAACCAACACTTCAGAAACATTGTTTTGCCATTCGTCTGTGGCCAGTGTAGTCAGGTCTAAGGTATATTTTACCACACCCAAATCCATGATTTGGAAATACACATCGGCAGAATTTTCTCCGGTAAAAAGAATGTCGGTGGAATGGGTCCGCATAAACCCTAATTCATCTGTACCGATTGCTGTCCAAGTTTCTCCACCGTCCTTGGTGAAAACGGTTTGGGAGTCCGATGAAGGATAGGCACTGCCGTCCTGGAAAATAGAGGAAGCCACGATTTTGCCATCCGCATATGGTGAAAATTCTACATGGTCCATAGGCGATTCGCTGTAAACCGATTCCCAAGTCGCTCCGTTGTCTGATGAAAGAAACAAGCCGTCGCTGGTTGCTGCTGCCAATTGTTCCGGAACCAAAGGGTTCCTTTTCAAATCATATACAAAATCACCGGTCAGTCCGGTCGATGAGGTTTCCCAAGTTTGACCTCCGTCTTGGGTTCGATAAATTCTATTGCCTTGCGCAATGAAGAAATCATCTGCATCGTTTTCATCAAACAACATGGAAAAAATGCCTCCGAAGCCGGGTGCCACCAATTCTTGGTTGGTAATATTCGATAAGTCGGTAAAATCAAATCGGTAAACCATTTCACCAAAAGCAATCAATGCTTGGTTAGGATCAGAAGGCATACTGGTCTGCGCAGTCAGGAACAAATAAGACCCATTGAATACACTTTGGAAGTTTAGACCGTGGTCATTGCTCATGAATAAGGCTGAATTGCCCATCATCGTGGAATTCGAGAAAAACAACCTGCCCGTCTGGTGAGCATCGGCATACACACCGCTACGGGTTTGATTCGAAAACTGTCCCAAAGGCAATAGGCCGATTTCGGTTTCTTGTTGGGTTTCTAAATCTACGTGGATTACCCCGTTTCTCAGTCCGTAATACAAATGGTTCTCCTCCTCGTTTTGGTGAACCGAAATACGGCCGCTCGTATTGACGAATGGGCTACGGAATTTGTTCATCGTAACACCGCCATCCTGTGAAATGAAGGGATAATAATTGGCCGTGATGATGACTTGGTCTTCGACAAAAGGATCGAAAGAAACGGTCAAGCCGTAATAATAATCGGTTTCATAATTCGGATCCATATAAACATGATTGGCCCAGGTGTTCCCGCCGTCTTCGGTAATGACTACTTCATTCTCTTCCAGAATGATGATGTTTTCGTAATTGGACGGATTGTAAACAATCGAGTGAATACTGTTCGTAGAACCTGAAGTCCAGTCCATCGGGACCGCATCCCAGGTTTCACTGCCGTCGGTTGATTTATAAAGATTTTGTTCCTGCCCTACTCCCAAATAAAAGGTGCCTAAATAAAGTTCATTTTCATCTTCCGGATGGAAAGTCAAAGCAGAGAAATTGGTTCCCGCCAGCTTTTCTTCCCAAGTTTGGCCACCGTCCGATGAAACCAATAAACCGCCTTCCACCGGATTGGGAGAAGCACCGCGCATGATGAACAAATGCTGCGGGTCATAAGGTGAAATCGCCACATTGTTCACATTGATATCGCCATTGGCAGGCCCGTAATAAACCGAAGTCCAGTTCTCTCCACCATCTACGGTGTAGAAAATCTCCGTAACCAACCCCCAATTGACCATCTTAGTCGTATGCATCAATACCACATCCGTATCGCCTTCATAAATCGAATAAGACTGGATAAGGCTGCCGTCCACCGTACCGAGGGGGGAATAAATTTCTTGGGTCACTTCTCCGCTGGCCAAGTTCAGAATCTCAATGCGGTTCAGGTCCAGCCCTTCTGCCGAACAAACATAAGACAAGGAATTTCCGTCCTCTGCCAACCGAAGGTCTTTGACCGAAATATAATAATCTTCTTGGGGTAAGGAACGGATGATTTCCCAATCCCCACCCATATTGGTGGATTTGACAATATGGTTCGCCACTGTTCGGGCATAGACCGTGTTGACTTGATTCGGGTCAAAGTGCACATCGAGCACCTGACCGTATTGGGTAGAAGCTTCAAACTGCATTTGTCCCCATAATTGGGAACCGCACAAAACGGCTATCCCCGTCATCCAAATGATAAAACGATTTCTCATGTATAAACTATTTAATTTTTGATACCGTAAATTTGGTAAATTAATGGGTTTCCTCCCCAAAACACCCTGCGACATTTTGTGACATCCCCCAAAGACAATCGGTGACCGTCAGGTTTAAATGGTTGACAAATAAGAATATAGACTCATCCCCTCGGGCGTTTCGAGTTTTTTGGAAATCCTTTCTTTTCTTTTCCGGCAGGAGGCGGGTGTGATATTGAGCAGGGAAGAAATTTCTTTGTTGCTCAGGTTCATATAGACGTAAATAATGAAGCGGACTTCGGATGCAATCAGGTGTGGGTGTTTCTTTTTAAGACGGTCGATGAATCCTTGGTTGGTCGCTTCGAAATGGGTAAAGAAACCTTCCCATTGGGTGTCCTGCTTCAAATGGTTTTTGAGTTCCCGCGTATATTTGGACAAGTGCTCATTGCGCGATACCTCCGGTTGCTGTGACAACAACCGGATTACGTCCTCAATCAATTCGTTGCGACTCGACTGGTGAACCTCCTTGGCAGTGAGTTTACGGTTTTTGAGTTCGAGTTCGGTTTGGAGCCTTTCCTGTTCCAGCAAAGCCAAAGCTTCTTTTTCCCGTAGCTGCTTTTCCCGCATCAGACTCTCGGTTCGGGCTTTATTGAGTTCCAGTTCAGCGATTTTTTCTTGTTGCCGGTGTTTAACCGAATGGTTCCGGAAGATCCAAACCACCAAAATCAAAACCAATAAGGCAGCACCCAAAAGGG
>JAEZDQ010000043.1 GCA_023433225.1 Bacteroidota bacterium
ACAGCAGCCTGATACCCGCTGCCGGTTCCGATTTCCAAAACCTTATCGCCTTTATTTACATGTAACAATTGGGTTTGGAACGCGACCGTAAACGGGTGTGAAATCGTTTGTCCTGCCGCAATCGGAAAAGCCTTGTCTTGGTAAGCATGGCCTTCAAAAGCACTGTCAATGAATAAGTGCCGCGGAACGGTGTTGATTGCTTTTAAAACCGATTCATCTTCGATTCCTTTCTCTTTTAGTAATTTTACAAGTTGCTTTCTTCTTCCTTGGTATTTAAATTCATCTGTCACGCTGCATATTTTTTACAAAATTGCACAATTTAATATGATATTCTCTTTAATTTTAGCCGCAAAATCAGGTCATGTTGAAAATAGGCGTATTGGGGGCTGGACATTTGGGGAAGATACATTTGAAATTAGCCATCCAATCTGAAAAATATGAAGTGGTCGGTTTTTATGACACGGATCCGGATAATGCAAAACGGGTGGAAGCTGAATTCAAAATTCCTTGCTTTTCGAGTGTCTCCGAACTCATCAGCCAAGTGGATGTCGTAGATATAGTAACCCCTACACTTTCCCACTATGAATGTGCAAAAGAAGCAATCCTTGCCGGCAAGCATATATTCCTTGAAAAGCCGATTGCAAATTCAGTAGAAGAAGCCGAGGAAATCATTGCATTGGCAAAAAAGCAAAATGTAAAAGGTCAGGTCGGTCATGTGGAAAGGTTCAATCCGGCATTCAAAGCCGTAAAGGATAAAATTCAAAACCCGATGTTTATTGAGACCCACCGTTTGGCTGAGTTCAATCCCAGGGGAACCGATGTGCCGGTGGTATTGGATTTGATGATCCATGATATTGACGCCATTTTGAGCATCGTTAAATCCAAAGTAAAAGAAATCCATGCCAGTGGCGTTGCGGTCATCAGTGATTCACCCGACATCGCAAATGCCAGAATAGCTTTTGAGAACGGTTGTGTGGCCAACATCACTTCCAGCAGGATTTCCCTCAAAAATATGCGGAAGTCGAGATTTTTTCAAAAGGACGCCTATATTTCCGTGGATTATTTGGAAAAAAATTGTGAAGTAGTCAAGATGAAAGATGCGCCGGAAGACCCGGGCGAGTGGGATATGATTTTACAAAATGCGGAAGGTGTCAAAAAACAAATTTATTTTGACAACCCGGACGTAATCTCAAACAACGCGATTTTGGAAGAATTGGAAACATTTGCCGACGCGATTGTACATAATACCGAACCTTTGGTAACTTTGCAGGACGGAACCGAAGCTTTGCGCATCGCGTACCAAATCATCGACGCATTTAATAAATAGAATAATTTAATCCATGCAATGAAAAACATAGCAGTAATTGGCGCAGGTACCATGGGCAACGGAATCGCTCATGCGTTTGCCCAAAAAGGTTTCAGCGTAAATCTAATCGACATTTCAGAGAAATCTTTAGAGAAGGGATTGGCTACAATTTCGGGGAACTTGGACCGAATGGTGGCCAAAGAAACCATTCGTGAACAGGATAAGCAGGATACTTTGGCGAATATCCAAACCTTTACCAATTTGGAAGAAGGCGTTCAAAATATAGATTTGGTGGTGGAAGCCGCTACTGAAAACGTTGAGTTGAAACTGAAAATATTCAAACAGCTCGACGAAATAACCGATTCTAAAACAATTCTGGCTACCAATACCTCATCGATTTCGATAACCCAAATCGCTGCATCAACCAGCCGGCCCGACAAAATCATCGGGATGCACTTTATGAATCCCGTTCCCATCATGAAATTGGTAGAAATCATCCGCGGATACAATACCTCTGATGAGGTTACCCAATCCATTATGGGCCTTTCCACTAAATTAGAGAAAACACCTGTGGAAGTGAACGATTATCCGGGATTTGTAGCCAACCGCATCCTGATGCCGATGATCAATGAATCCATTGAGACGCTTTATAACGGAGTGGCCGGTGTTCAGGAAATTGATACCGTTATGAAGTTAGGTATGGCTCACCCGATGGGTCCATTGCAGCTAGCAGATTTTATTGGTTTGGACATTTGCCTTTCCATTTTAAATGTAATGTATGACGGATTCAAGAACCCGAAGTACGCTCCCTGTCCGCTTTTGGTGAATATGGTCGCCGCCGGTAAACTCGGTGTGAAGTCCGGTGAAGGATTTTATGATTATGCCGAAACTAAAAAAGCAGAAAAAGTATCTAAATCATTTATAAATTAACGATATTCGCATTAAAATTCTGAAATCTTCAAAAATGTTTATATATTAGTACATTCATAATTCTAAAGCTTATTTATGAAAAAAATATCTATCTTTTTAACAACAATTTTATTACTTATATCCGCTGACTTGTTCTCACAAAACATGCTCAAAAAGTGGTACATCAGCGGTGGAGTACATGCAGTTAACCATCCGAGTGCAAGAGGATTTGGAGAAGGCTTATTCGATGGCGACAATTGGTCATTCGTACCGCCGCTCTCCCAAATTTCCGTAGCCCGAACCCTTAACCGCTCTTTTTCAGTCGACCTTCAAGCATCATTGGGCGAAATCGATAACAAAAGGCTCATGATTGACAATGAATTTATGGTCTTAGTCGGCATGGGATTGCGTTATCGATTCGCAAACGGATACATCATGAAGGAAACTTCATGGTTTGACCCCTACCTGCGTTTTGGTGCTAATTATTACCGGATGCCATACCGTGGTCTCGAATTCAACGGTGTCATGGATGTGCATGAAGACTTACTCGAAAACGGTGCGATTGCCGATAATGACCACTTCGCCCTTTCAGGCGGTTTGGGGATTAATTTCTGGATTTGGCCCAAAATCGGGCTCAATATCGAAACCCAATACGTGGCGGTTCCTGCAATCAAATCAGATTATATTGACTTTTTTCAAGCCATAGCGGGACTTGCGTTCAGATTTGGTAAGAATGACCGCGACAAAGACCGTATTCCCGATGATGAAGATGAATGTCCTGACGATCCGGGATTACCTGAATACAACGGTTGCCCCGATACGGATGGTGATAAAATCGAAGACCGTTTGGATGAATGCCCGCTCGAACCTTGTCCGAATGGTGAGGAAACCGACGAATACATTTGCGTAAACGGATGTAAGGTCATGAAGGAAGAAGTGGTTGAACCGATTGAACCTGTTGAGCCCGTTACACCTGAGCCTCCGGTAGTGGAACTTGAATTCAAGGATGTTTTGTTCGAATACAACAAATTCACCCTGACCATAGAAGGTGAGCAGCATGTGAAGTTAGCGGCCGAGAAAATCAAAACGGATGGCGGAAACTATTTTGTGGACGGATTCGCGGACAGTATCGCATCTGATGCATACAACCTTGAATTGTCCAGGAAACGCGCCCAAAGTGTGAAAGATGCGCTCGTAAAAGAAGGTGTCGATGCCAACCGATTAGAAGTTCGTGCCTTTGGAGAACAATATCCGAAATGTACCAACGATACACCGGAAGGTCGCGCATGCAACCGACGCGTGGTGGTCTTGGAAAGGTATTAATCAATTGAAATTTTATAAAGAAAGGTGGGCAAAAGCCCACCTTTCTTATTTTATTAAAGTTCAGTATTTCGTTGGGGTGTTTATTATAAAAAAAAATCCCGACCAAAATGGCCGGTAATGCTTTGCGAAAATGAAAGGTTTTACTTTAAAATAGCCAATACATTTTCATAATCGGGTTCGTCTACGATTTCTGATACTTGCTCGGTGTAAATCACATTACCGTCTTCATTGATGGCTACTACCGCACGACTCATCAGTCCCGCCAAAGGGCCGTCGGTTATTTTAACTTGGTAGGCATCAGAGAAGTTTGAATCTCTAAATTCTGATAAAGTAGTGACGTTCTCCAAACCCTCCGCTGCGCAAAAACGGCTTTGCGCAAATGGTAAATCCTTGGAAATACATAAAACTTGGGTATTGTCCAATGCCGAGGCTTCTGAGTTAAACTTCCGGACGGAAGCGGCGCAAGTTCCCGTATCTATACTCGGGAAAATATTAAGGATTATCTTTTTTCCTTTGAAATCCGACAGTGATTTTTCCGATAAATCTCCTGTTGTAAGTTTAAAATCCGGGGCTTTTGCGCCTACCGAAGGTAGGTTTCCGGCTGTATGGATTTTATTTCCTTTTAATGTAATGTCTGCCATGGTTTTTTTTCTGCAATTTACGATGATTCGTAAAATTAAGACTATTATACCCTGAATAATTCCAATCTTCCTTGTCCGTAGATTTCTTTCAAATCCCTATCTTCGCACAAATTTTTGTAAAAACATGCAACTTTCTTCCAGATTACAAAAACTGCAACCACCCGCAACCATTGCGATGACGCAAAAAGCGAGAGAATACAAAGCGCAGGGAAAAGATGTAATCAGCCTCAGCATCGGCGAGCCAGATTTCGACACGCCGGATTTCATCAAAGAGGCAGCCAAGGTTGCCATTGAAGAAAATTATTCGCATTACCCACCCATTTCGGGTTATCCGGAATTGAAGGAAGCCATTGTTCATAAATTCAAAAGGGACAATAATATAGATTACAAACCTTCCCAAATTGTTGTTTCAACGGGTGCCAAACAATCGATTTACAATGCTTTTCAATGTATTATCGAAGAGGGCGACGAGGTCATCATCCCGGTCCCCTATTGGGTTACCTATGCGGATATTGTCCGTTTAGCGGGTGGAATTCCGATTTTTGTGGAGACGTCCATTGACAATGGGTTTATCGCCACCGCTGAAATGATTGAAAAAGCGGTAACATCCAAAACCAAAGCGGTTATTTACAGTTCACCCTGCAATCCAAGCGGGAGTGTTTATACCCACCAAGAATTAAAGGAAATAGCAGTTTTGGCCGAAAAACATGATTTGATTGTTATTTCAGATGAAATTTATGAACATATCGTTTACGGACAAAAATCCACCAGCATAGCTAGTTTTCCTGAGGCATACGATAGGACGGTTACCGTAAACGGATTGTCGAAAGCTTATGCGATGACGGGTTGGAGAATCGGTTACATTGGTGCTCCCGAATGGATTGCCAAAGCCTGTGATACGCTCCAAAGCCAAGTTACTTCCGGTGCGAATTCCATCGCACAACGGGCTGCCATAACCGCTTTGATGGCCGATCCATCTCAAACGCATTATATGATTGAAGCTTTTGAAAACCGCCGGAAACTGATGATGGATTTGGCACGGGAAATTCCCGGATTCAAAGTCCATGAACCCAAAGGTGCTTTTTATTTATTCCCCGATGTATCTCATTTATTTGGAAAAACTTTTCGAGGAAAAACAATCAGAAATTCAGATGACTTGGCCAATTTAATCCTCGACGAAGCGCATGTTTCAACCGTTCCGGGGAGTGCTTTTGGGATTGATGATTGCCTGAGAATTTCTTATGCAGCCTCTGAAGAACAATTGAGAGAAGCCATGCGTAGGATACAAGAAACTTTAAGCGATAACTGACACAAATCACAGATTAATTCCCTATTCAGTTGTATTTTTGTAGAGAAGGTGGAATCTTCAATTCACTCTGATTCAAATTATTGAAATGATTCAAACAGATATATTAATCATAGGTGCCGGCCCGACGGGTCTTTTTACCGTATTTGAAGCCGGCTTGCTCAAAATGCGCTGCCATATTATTGATGCTTTGCCACAACCGGGCGGCCAATTGGCTGAACTCTATCCCAAAAAACCGATTTTCGATATTCCCGGTTATCCGGCTGTGATGGCGGGGGAATTGGTCGATAACCTGATGGAACAAATCAAACAGTTCGAACCCGGATTTACCTTGAATGAAGTAGCGGACACCATTGAAAAAACAGAAAACGGCAGTTTCATTGTAACTACAAATAAAGGAACGAAACACCAAGCAAAAGCCATTGCGATTGCTGCAGGTTTAGGCAGTTTTGAACCAAGGAAACCCGAGCTGGACAACCTGCATCAGTTTGAAGAAAAAGGCGTTGAATATTTTGTCAAAAACCCCGAAATGTTCCGCGATCAGAAAATCGTTATTGCGGGTGGCGGGGATTCCGCTTTGGATTGGTCGATTTTCTTGTCTGATGTGGCGTCGGAAGTGACATTAATCCATAGAAGAAATGAATTCCGCGGTGCCTTGGATTCGGTGGAAAAAGTACAGGAATTGAAAAAGTTGGGTAGAATTAACCTCATTACGCCTGCTGAAGTTATAGGCCTCCACGGCAGAGAGAGCCTCGAAGCCATTTCATTTGTAAAAGATGGAGAAAAATTTATCCTCGAAACCGATTATTTCATTCCGCTTTTTGGGCTTTCACCCAAATTGGGTCCGATTGCCAATTGGGGATTGGAAATCGAAAAAAATGCAATCAAAGTCAATAACGCCTTGGATTACCAAACCAATGTGGAAGGAATTTATGCCATCGGCGACATCAACACTTATCCCGGTAAATTGAAACTCATCCTTTGCGGCTTCCATGAAGCAACCTTAATGTGTCAAAGTATTTACCAACGGTTGAACCCAGGGAGAAAATATATTTTGAAATACACTACTGTTTCCGGTGTGGATGGATTTGACGGAACCCGAAAGGAAGCTGAAAAAGCGGTGGTGAAATCGATTGATTAATTGAAAGCAAATTCTCTATCTTTGCCGAAATTTAATTAAATGGGTTTATTAGTTGTCGGCACGGTTGCCTTTGACCAAATTGAAACGCCCTTCGGGCAAAGCGGCAAAGTCTTAGGCGGAGCAGCTACCTTCATAGGATTATCTTCCTCCATGCTTGAGGTAAAAACCGGGCTGGTTTCGGTTATCGGTGGTGATTTTCCACAGGAGCATTTGGATTTATTGGTTTCAAAAAACATTGATATCTCCGGAATTGAAAAAATCGACCACGGAAAAACATTTTTCTGGAAGGGACGCTACCACAACGATATGAATGCCCGTGATACCCTGGCAACCGAATTAAATGTTTTGGAGAATTTCCAACCCGTTGTTCCGGCTCAATGGAAATCACCGGAAATCTTAATGTTGGGGAATTTACATCCGCTCGTACAAACTGCGGTATTGCAACAAATGGAGGAACGCCCGAAATTGGTTATCCTTGACACAATGAATTTCTGGATGGATCATACTTGGGATGAACTGATGGATGTGATGAAGCAAGTGGATGTGTTGACAATCAATGATGAGGAAGCGCGCCAGATGAGCAAAGAATACAGTCTGGTAAAGGCCGCCAAAAAGATCATGCAAATGGGCCCCCATACGCTCATCATCAAAAAAGGTGAGCACGGTGCCTTGTTGTTTCACGAAAACAGTGTATTCTTCGCGCCTGCATTGCCATTGGAAGATGTCTTTGACCCGACCGGTGCGGGAGATACCTTTGCAGGAGGTTTTTCAGGGTTCCTCTGTAAAACTAAAAATTATTCCTTCGAAAATATGAAGCGTGCCATTATTTACGGGAGTGCCTTGGCGTCTTTTACCGTTGAAAAATTCGGAACGGAAAGGATTGCGGAACTGACCGAACAAGAGTTAAATGAGCGTTTGGATGTGTTTAAAAGCCTTACGAATTTCGATATAGAACTTGATTAAAGTTGTCTTTTTACCGACTTTATTTGAATTAAATAGACACCGGCGAGGATTAAAACGCCTCCCACACCGTGGATGACTGTGAGTTTTTCACCATCCAAAATCCCCCAGATGACCGCTACCAAGGGCATCAAATAGGTGACTACCGAAGCAAAAATGGCCGAGGTTTGTTGGATTAATTTATAGAATAAAATCATGGCGGCGGCGGTTCCGAACAAGCCCAAAATGGCTACATAACCCAATCCCTCCCATTGTTCAGGAGAACCTGTAAATTCATTGAAAAATCCGGTGAATCCCAGAATTACCAAAGCCGGGCCAAACCAAATGGTGAACACGACGGATGATAATTTAAACGATTGAATTCCGGCTAAATACTTGCTGACAATCAGTCCGTTCATGCCGTAAAAAGCCGTCGCCAATACGATTAACATGGAATGAAACAAATCGTTTTTCCCACCGTTTCCGTCATCGCTCAGCAAAACAGCCGCCCCGATGAAACCGATAATGGCACCCGCTATTTGTGTCCCACGGTTTTTCATCCCGAAAAACAGGGAGCCAAAAAGCAAAACAAAAATCGGTACAAGCGAATCCAAAATACCCGCCATCGAACTGCTGACCTTTTCTTGAGCCAGAGGAAATAAAAACATCGGCAGAAAGTTTCCTAAACATCCTCCGAATACGACCCATGGTAATAATTTCTTAGGAATGTGCCGGATGTTCCGAATCCCGAAAAAAACCAATACCAAACCCGCAATGCACAACCGCAAAGCACCAACCTGAATGGGTGAATAAACCGCGATACTTTGCTTTATGAGTATGAAAGAACTTCCCCAAGTGAGTGACAAAATTGCCAAAATAACCCATTTGTTCAGAAGGAATTTCATGGGGCAAATGTGGTGAAGTTTTTGGAATAAAATAAAAAAAGTTGCTTCAAGTAGATGGGCAGAAGCAACTTTCCAATAAAGGGTAGCAAAAAGCGAAAAAACTAATCAAAACAATTATCCATTTCTATGGAAAACCTTTGTTTATTTTAAGATGGAAGAAAACCAAAAGGTTGCGTGAAACGTTTTTATTTTTTCAAATTTATTTTTCTGAATTGAAAAAAAATACCGAAAAATGAAACAAATGCGGTAATCAATGAAAAGGAAAGTGCGATGCTGGCCGATAAATCCGGATTGAATTCAAACCATGGTGCAGTATAATAAAACACTGCCTCCCGAACACCGATGCCCGCAAATGAAATCACCGACAATACGCTCGAAACCATAAACATCAACATATAGATTAGCGGGTTGCCCTCAATCGAAAACGCTGCGATGATACTCCAGACGCAGGCCAATTGGAAAATTTGAATACAAACCGAATAGGCAAATCCCAGATAAATCCGTTTTTTATGGGTATGAAAAAATTTGATGATCAACTTTAATGAAAACAGAACGGCCACCAGCCCCGTCAGGGCAAAAGCCCATTTCCAATACCAAGCGAAAGGGAAACTAATGAAAACCGTTATTATACAGATGATAAAACCAATGGCCGCCAAACCCATGAGTCTGTCTACCAACACTACTTGGGCTAAAGTTTTTAAGGATTTATTAAAAGTTTTACTCAAAACATAGGCTTTGTATGCGTCGCCGCCGATTCCGCCGGGAATGAAGAAATTGTAGAACATCCCCAGCAAATACAATTTTGAATTTGCTACAAATGAAATCCGAATGCCGGTTTTTCTTAAAAATAAATTAAACCGAATGACCGAAACCCATTGCGAAAAAATAAAAAACAATACCGATATTATCAGATAAATTGGATTGGACTGTTGAAACATCGTCCGGATTTGGCTCCAGTCCATTTGTTTCAATACCCAAAACATCAGGCCCAGGCTGATGGAAATTTTAAAGGCGGTGAGAATGCTCTTTTTTAAGTTCGGATTCACCAATAAATATTTTTCGGATTTTATAAGGCCTTTTTTGTTGAGATTCAAAATAAGTACGCATTTGCAGGTCGATGATAAACCCGGTCGTGAAAAATTGTACGCCGACGAACATTAATAAAATCCCCAGAATCAATAAAGGACGGTTGCCGATATCTTGTCCGAAACCGAATTTTGAAATCAACAAATACATCAAAATGACACTTCCCGTCGCGAAACAAAGCAGTCCGATATTCCCAAAAAGATGGATGGGCTTTTGCAGGTATTTTCGTTGGAACAGCAATAAAATCAGGTCATTGATTACTTTGGTTGTCCGACCCAATCCGTATTTGGATTTTCCGAACTGGCGTTGGTGGTGTTTTACTTTCACTTCGGTAATCCTTGCACCGTTTAGGTAGGCTAAAAGTGTAATGTATCGGTGCATTTCCCCATATAGATTCAACTCTTTTGCCGTTTCCCGGTTGAATACTTTCAATGCACAACCATGGTCCTGGATGGCAAGATGTGTTGATTTCCGGATAATCCAATTGGCAATTTTAGAAGGGAATGTCCGCAGTAAATTGTCTTGCCTTTTTTGGCGGACTCCGGTTACCACATCCCAATCTTCGGCCTGGGCTTTGTGAAGCATCATTCGGATATCGTCCGGGTCATTTTGTAAATCCCCATCCATGGTGATGATGTAGTCACCGCTTGCAAAATCAATCCCCGAGGCCAAAGCCAAGCTTTGACCGTAGTTTTTTTTCAATTCAACCAAGACAACTTTGGGATTATTTTGTTTTATGATTTCTTGTCGGGTTTGATCCGTTGAGCCATCGTCAACCAAAATAATTTCATACTCAAAACCCGTTAAACTCTTATCCAAACGCTCGATTAAAAGTGCGACATTTTCCGCTTCATTGTGGAGTGGGATAACTACGGACAAGTTTCCAGAAACCGGATTTTGAATCATTTTAAATGTTTATTTTAGCGCATCGCCAAAAATCTTTCAACGAAGATAATACAAATTGAATGAGTCCGTATTTTCGAAATGAAAATTTCTATTATTTAATGGTGCTGCTCGTGAGCGGCCTATTATGCTTTATAAACCTCGGCGGGCACCCGATTTATATTTTGGACGAATCCAAAAACGCGGAAGCTGCACGGGAAATGTTTGTCAACGGAAACTGGATTGTACCGACTTTCAACGGTGAGTTACGAATCGATAAGCCTGTTCTACATTATTGGTTTATGATGTTTTCGTATGAAATTTTCGGGGTAAATGCTTTTTCGGCCAGGTTCTTTTCTGCGGTTTTCGGTGTCCTTACACTAATGGCAACTTACCATTTCACCCGGAAATTTCTCAGTAGAAAAATGGCTCTGATCACCGTGTTTTTACTTTGTTCCTCTATTTTTTTTATGCAGGAATTCCATTTAGCGGTTCCCGATCCCTATCTGATTTTTTTTATAAGTTTTGGCTTGTATAACTTTTATGATTTTTATAAGAACAAGAAGCGTTTGAGCTTATTGTTTTTTTACGTTTCGCTCGGATTAGGAATCTTGGCAAAGGGCCCTGTCGCGATTGCTTTGCCCGGATTGATTATCCTTTCTTTTTTAATTTTTAAAAAAGACTTCAAATGGAAGACCATTTCCGGTTTCCATCCTTTTTTAGGAGGAATCTTGGTGTTGCTCATTTCTGTTCCTTGGTTTTATCTGGTGCACCAAGCAACTGACGGTGTGTTTACGGACGGATTTTTTTTAGATCATAATTTCAACCGCTTCAGTGGTGAAATGGAGGGCCACGGCGGATTGCCTTTGGTTACTTGGGCTTTTGTGCTTTTAGGGCTTTTGCCGTTTTCGTTTTTTATCGTCCAAGGGTTTATTCATTCCTGGAAAAAAAGGAAAACGGATGATTTTGTGTTGTTTGCATTTATCGTTTCGGCTGTTTTTATTTTGTTTTTCAGCGTTTCCGCAACCAAACTACCCAATTATCCGATGCCTTCCTATCCTTTTATCGCGGTATTAATCGCGGTTTATCTGAACAAGGTATTAACCAATTCCATTTCCCTGAAAGGGTTCAAAATAAGTTTATGGGTTTTATCGGTTATTTCAATATTGATGCCGGTTGGGGGTTATATCGCTTTGGCTTATGCCGAACCACAATTGTATTCGCTTCGTTATTTGAGTTTGTTTTTGTTGGTTTTACCGATTGGGCTTAGTATCGCATGGATTTATTTCTTCAAGATGAAAATCATGGAATGCATCCTGTCCGTTGGCGTTTCGGCAATGTTGCTCACCTTGGCTTTATTCGTTTTTATTTATCCGAATTTAACTGCACAAAGCCCGGTGAGTTTGGCTGTCGAGGAATTGGATACTAACAGAGAAGTAATGCTTTACAAAGGTTACGACCCGGCTTTTTTATTCAATTTCCAACGAACTTTTCCTTTAGCGGAAGACCGGGAAACAGCCAACAAATTCCTGCAAGAAAACCCGGGTGCATACATCATCACCAAAGAAAAATTTTTCGAATCTGAATGGAATGATGTAGATTCGGAAATTCTTTTGAAACAAAAGTCCTTATTTGAAAATTACACAACCGTTATTTTTAGACTGAAATGAACAAAAAAGTGATTCTGATAACCGGAAGTTCTTCAGGAATTGGAGAAGTACTGGCGAATTATTATGTAAAAAAAGGACATACGGTATATGGCCTGTCACGTTCGAAACAAGATGGGATTGATTTTTACCATATTGCCACCGATGTGACCAGTAAGGAAAACGTTTTCCATTCCGTTCAACAAGTCATTAACGAAGCCGGCCGGATTGACGTATTGATAAACAATGCGGGGGTAGGGATGCTGGGCGCGATTGAGGATGTGACCAAGGAAGATTTGGATAAATTGTGGAATGTGAATTTTTTGGGCCTGGTTTATATGATGCAGGCGGTTTTGCCGTTGATGCGTTTACAAGGATCCGGCCACATCCTGAATGTTTCTTCCATCGCGAGCAACCATGGTTTGCCGTTTCGCGGATTTTATTCGGCTTCCAAAAGTGCCATTGACCGGATTACGGAATCGGCTCGTCTGGAAAACCGCAAAACCGGCGTTGAAATCGCTACGCTGAATTTTGGCGACATCCAAACACCCATCGCGGAAAGCCGTATCCAGAGCACAGTTTCCGGATTTTATAAATCCAAATATGAGAAACTGATTCGTTCCATTGACAAAGAAGTCGAGCAAGGGATGAAACCCCAAAAACTGGTTCCTGTGATTGACCGTTTAATCCATTCGAAAAATTTAAAACCGCATTACCATATCGGCAAACCCATGCAAACTTTTTCCGTGACTTTAAAGAGGGTCATCGGGCAAAGAAAATTCGAACAGTTACTCGCCCGTTATTCGAAATTGGACTGATCAAAAATCTAAAATTCCAATAATTCCAAGTATAATTTTCGCAGCGGAAGGCCCATCACGTTGTAGTAACAGCCATTGATGCGTGAGATTTTTGCGTAGCCCAACCAATCTTGGATGCCGTATGCGCCGGCTTTGTCAAAAGGTTTGTAAGTTGTTAAATAAAAATGAATTTCTTCTTCTGAAATCGGGTCGAAATGTACTTCCGTCGTTTCGGAAAAGCTAACCGAACGGTAAGTTGAACGAAGCGTGACCGAAGTTAGCACTTCGTGTGTTGAATCTGAGAGTTGTTCCAGCATCCGAACCGCGTCTTCATAGTTATTCGGCTTGCCCAAAATTTCATTATCCAACCACACCAAGGTGTCGGCGGTAACCAAGATTTCACCTTCTTTTAAATCCCGAAAGGCAGCAGATTTTGCGTTTGAAATAAATTCGGTGATTTCTTCCCGTTTCAGGTTTTCCGGGAAACTTTCATCTGTTTCAATTTTTACGACTTCGAAATCTATACCGAGTCCTTTCATCAATTCCTGCCTTCTGGGTGACTGGGAAGCCAATAGTATTTTTTTGGTGTACAATAAATCTCGAAGCATTAAAATTAAAAATTAAAGAATAGAAATTTTATGAATATCAATCTGAATTTCCATTAAGCGGATGGCGTATGGTCGTTTTCATCGTACCATTTCCCCTGGACTTTCAAGGTTTGTTCAATGATGTCGCGCACGCAACCTTCACCGCCGTTTTTCGGAGAAATGTATTCCGCGACGGCTCTCACATCAGGCACTGCATCGTTCGGGCAACAAGCCAGTCCTACATCTTTCATGATGTCGATATCCGGCATATCGTCGCCCATACAGATAATTTCTTCCGGTTTCAATTGGTAACTGAAAATAAAATCTTGGTAAGCATCCCATTTATCGAGTGTTCCGGTATAAATATCGGTGACACCCAGATACCTCAACCGTGCTTCGACCATTTTGTCACGGCCACCGGAAATGGTTGCAATGCGGAATCCCTTTTTGATAGCTAGTTGCATGGCATAACCGTCTTTGGTATTCATTGTCCGGACCATTTCGCCCGTCGGGAATAGAATCACACTAGCATCGGTCAATACGCCGTCCACATCGAAAATGAAGGTGGTGATGTTATTTAATTTTTGCTTGTAGCTTTTCATTCGCATAGGTTCTTTGGATGGAGTCCGTGAGCAGTTGGTAAAGTTGTTGCAGACGGGAATCCCCTAAAATGTCCAAATGTTTGTGGATAATCATTTCATCAT
>JAEZDQ010000100.1 GCA_023433225.1 Bacteroidota bacterium
AAATGAAACTGAAACCGGAAACCAAAGTCACGACTTCGACGCCCGGGATCTGCGAAACTTTACTGTAAAATTCATCCTGAACGGCCGAAACGCGATCGGAAGTCGCGCCGGGGGGAAGTTCGACATTGCCCATGATAAAGGCCCGGTCTTCATTCGGAACGAAACCGCTCGGCATGGTTCTGTCAGCCCAAAAAATCCCGACTCCACAAAGTAGGAGTATCAGGAAAGTGACCCATTTGTGGCGCAAAAGGAAATGAAAGCTCTGCGCATATTTTCTGGTAACGGAATTAAATGCAACATTAAAAGCATCAAAAAACCTTTGCAGGAAATTCTTCCTTTTACCGGAATCCGTTTTCTGTTCTTTTAAAAACAAAGCACACAATGCCGGACTGAGGGTAAGTGCGTTCACCGCCGAAATAATAATCGCCACAATCAGCGTAATCCCAAATTGCTGGTAAAAGACACCGGTCGGCCCTTGGATAAATGTAACTGGGATAAATACGGCCGCCATCACAAGCGTAATGGAAACAATGGCCCCGGTGATTTCGTTGATGGTACTGATAGCCGCCTGTTTTCCGGCCAGATGGGTTTTTTCCATCTTGGCATGGACGGCCTCGACGACGACGATTGCGTCGTCCACCACAATCCCGATGGCGAGTACCAATGCGAATAAAGTCAATAAGTTAATGGAAAATCCGAATAGGTTCAAAAAGAAAAATGTACCGATGATGGAAACCGGAACGGCAATCATCGGAACGAGCGTAGAGCGGAAATCCTGCAAGAATATGAATACCACCAAAAACACCAGGATAAAGGCTTCGATTAAAGTGGTGATTACATTGTTAATCGAAGCATCGAGGAATTGGTTGGTGTCGAAAACGATTTTATAGTTCAATCCTTCGGGAAGGTTTTTGGATAAATCCTCCAATTTCTCACGCAGGTTTACAATGATTTCTTGGGCATTGGAGCCGGGGGTTTGGTAAATGGCCATAGCCACGGCGGGGTTCCCGTTCATTTTGGAAGAACCCGCGTAACTTTGCGCGCCCATTTCGATTTTTGCAACATCTTTCAGGTAGAGGATTTGTCCGCTATCCAGTGATTTGATAACGATGTTTTCATATTGAACTTCCGACTTGTATTTTCCGCTGTACCGGATTACATACTGAAAGGTTTGTCCGTTGTTTTCACCGAATTGCCCCGCGGCTGCTTCCAAGCTTTGTTCGTTGATGGCCGCGGTCACATCAGCCGGAATAAGGCCGTAATTGGCCATTTTAACCGGGTCGAGCCAAACCCGCATCGAATAATTCCGGCTCCCGAAAACATTGGCATCACCCACGCCGTTTACCCGTTTCAATTCCGGAACCACATTGATATTCATGTAATTTTGGATGTAAGTCCGGTCGATGTTTTCATTTTCGGAATAAAAAGAAACAAACATCAACGCGCTCGTTTGCTGTTTTTGGGTCACCACGCCCGAACGGGTCACTTCCGAAGGCAAAAGTGGTGTTGCGCGGGCTACCCGGTTCTGAACGTTGACCGAGGCGATGTCCGGATCAATTCCCTGTTTGAAAACCACTTGAATCTGTGCAGTACCGTTATTGGTCGCAGTTGAAGAGATATAATCCATTCCCTCTACGCCATTGACCTGTTCTTCAATCGGAATAATGACACTTTCCAAAACCGTTTGGGCATTGGCTCCCGGATAGGCTGCGCTGATTTGTACGGTCGGCGGTGCAATTTCCGGGTATTGGGTAATGGGCAGTGTGGTAATCCCCAATATGCCCAAAATAACGATGATGATGGATATAACTGTTGAAAGTACGGGCCTTTCTATGAATGTTTTTAACATAATTTTCGTTTGTTACATAACGGGTTTAACGGATGCTACGATGGAATCGAAATCGACTTTTTGTTCTTGGACCGGAGACTGGTTTCTCAATTTACCGATTCCTTTCACGACCACAATATCGCCTTTTTGAAGTCCCGACTTTACGACCGCGATGTTGTTGATTCGGTCTTCAACCACAATGGGCGTACTGTAAACGGTATCGTTTTTCACCGAATAAACATACACAATCCCTTGTTGTTCAAAAGTTGCATTTTCCGGAACGGCGAGCACATCGGTATAAGGTTTTGGGATTCGGAGCGTTCCGCTGTTGCCGTTACTGAGCAGACGGTCGGTATTTTTAAATATGGCCCGGAACTGAATGGTTCCCGTTTGCGGGTTGATCTGACCGGTTACGGTTTGTATTTTCCCTTTTTCGGAATAAGTTTGGCCATTGGCTAAAATCAATTCGACTTCGGGCATTTGTTTTAATTTTTCCTGAACGGTTTTTCCTTCGGTGGCCGACAAAAAATCCAAATATTCTGCTTCATTCATCGAGAAATAAGCATACACTTCACCTACTTCCGAAACCGTTGTAATGGGGGTGGGGTCATTGGGTCCAACCAAACTTCCTTCCCTGAATTGAATGCTGCCCACAACACCGCTGATGGGGCTTTTCACGACGCCGAAATCGATGTTGGCCTGAATGCCGCTGTAGTTGGCTTTCGCTTGTTGGTATGCAGCGCGCGCTTGTGCCAACTGACCTTGGGCACGGGAAAGGTTGGCTTTGGCCGTTTCCAATTGGACATTGCTGATGATGTTTTTTTCGACCAATGGAATCAGTTTGTCCACCTCGACCTGAGCTGCATTTACACTGGCTTGGGCCGCGTTGATATTGGCCTGAGCCGCATTGATTCCGGCTTGTGCCGCATGGGCATCCTGAGATTGAACATTGGTTTCCAATTGAAAAAGCGGTTGGCCTTTTCGGACTATTTGACCTTCATCCACATATACATTTCGGATATATCCTGAAATTTTTGCGCGCACGGCATTGTTTACTTTTCCTTCGATGTTGACCGGGAAGCTATAATAACCGGTAACGTCGCGTGCGGTTACTTCAATAACCGGAACTGTTGGCGGAGGCGCGGCCATGGGTTCGGTTTTCTTTCCGCAGGAAAAAAGCACAAGAGCCGGGAATACGGAAAATACAATGAATTTTGCTTTCATAAAATTTTTATGTGTTTGGATGAAATGATTCGAGTTTTTCGATGGTTTGGGATAATTGCCCGATGGACTTCGTCAAGTGGTCCAGATAAATGTCTGATTTGAGGATGCTGTTTTCCGGAAGCCCTTCACAGGTTTCTAAGCGGTAAGATTTCAGTCGTTCTACCAAGTATTTTTCGTTGCTGAGCATGTCGAGTATCTTTTTGAGCCTTACCAAGAGATTTTCTGATGAAATTCGGTAAAAGCGTTTGCGATTGTCAATTTTGGTGTAATATTCTATGTGCTTGAGTTGGGTCAAAAAGTTCAGGCTGGTGGAAACGGAACTTTTGCTCGCATTCAATACTTCAACCAGCTCGTCAAAAGTCACGCCACTACTGTTGCAATCCAACATCAGGTAAGCATATACCTTACTGGTAAGCGGGGGGAAGTGGTATATATCTTCAAAATATTTTGAAAAATCTTCGATTAATTCTTTGAGACGATCATCCATAGAAACAAATTATCATTGCAAAAATATAGTTAGTTCGGTAAATACGAAACAAAAAGAATTCTATTTAACAATTTTTTAATGAATACCTTTCAGCCTATGACAGAATCGGCATGAGAATTGAGGAAACTTGTTTCTTACCATAAATCAATTTTTATTCAATTGGTTTGCAATAAATTTGCTTCATTATTAATCAATTAAAAACAAGAAATATGATGTCAAAATGGAAATTAGACCAAACCCATTCCGAGGTTCAGTTCAAAGTAAAACACATGGTGATTTCTACCGTGACCGGCGATTTTTCCGACTTTCATGCCGAAGCGGAATCGACCGATGATACTTTCAACGATTCAAAATTTAACTTTAGTGCTAAAGTAGATTCAATCAGCACCAAAAACGCCGACCGTGACGGCCATTTGAAGAGTGACGATTTTTTCAATGCAGAAGGATACCCGACGTTGACATTTAGCGGAAAAGGAATAAGCGACAACCAAATTCAGGGCGACCTGACAATCAAAGGCGTGACCAAACCCGTTTCATTGAAAGCAGATTTTGGCGGTGTAATCAAAGACCCATACGGAAACCAGCGAGCAGGTTTTGAACTCGAAGGAGAAATCAACCGAAAAGATTTCGGACTCAATTGGAATGCAACCACGGAAGCAGGCGGATTGGTCGTATCGGACAAAGTAAGGTTGTTTGTCAACTTGGAATTTATCAAAGAATAAAAAACAATCTTATTATTTGAGTTCACCTTGTTTCACCCGGAACAAGGTTTTTTCATTTAAAACCGTGTCAATATCCCGAAATGGATTTTGGAATTCCGGAAATCGAAACTTGTGTCAGATTGTTTGCCTACGGCATAACTCAGGTTGAAAACGCCTAATTGCGTCAAAAAAGAAATCCCGGCTCCAACGCCCAGAAGATTTTCATTGAGATGGGTTGCTTTGTTTTCTACAAAGCCGTAATCCCCAAAGGCGGATATGTAAAACCCTTCATTGGGCATGAACCGGTATTCCAAGCTTGCAATCCCATAAGCGGAAGCCGTAATGCTTTCTTCGTTGAATCCCCGCAGGCTTCCAAAGCCCCCAATGCGGTAAAGTTCATTTTCCGAATAAAAATTACGGTTGCTGAAGAGTCCGTATCCTTCTATCCGCGCTTTGACCAAATGCTGTGGCAAGAGTTCGAAAATCCGAAAGGCCAAAATCCCCACTTCGTATTGTCGGGCATCGGTTTTGGTAATTTCAGCCGATACCGGGTCTTTTTCTTGGCCCTTTCGTTTCAGGGTCTTGCCTGAGAGGAAAAAGGCCGTCCGGCCTTCCAACAGCCGGTTTCTTGAAGGCAGGATGTATTCGTAACTGAGCCCGTAGCCGCTTTTGTTGAAATCATCATACAAGGCGGCGATTTCCGGGTAATCATCCAAAACAAAGTTGGAGCTTTCATGGCTGAAATTCAATCCGATATTGGAATTTTGGGTGATTTGGTAAAACAGTCTTTCCTCGATTTTTGTGTTGACAAAAACGCTGTCTTTGCGGTACAACTTGAAATGGGTTTGGGTTCCGACCGCTGAGCGGAACAGATAGGGCAGGCGCAGGCTCAAATCCATGGAACTGCTTTTATCGGCTGTGGCCATCCAGTTCAGGCGTATTTGTTCCATACCGTTGAAATTATTATTGAGTTCCACTTTGACATTGCCGTTGAGCTGGAAATCGCCGTTGGCGTCATTGCCGAAACCCAAAATCCCGTCGAATAAATTCGATTTCCTTTTCTTTACATAGAGGTAAATGGTCGTGGAATCGGTATGGAAAAGCGTTTGTGCACCGCGGATTTCTTCAATGAAATCATTGAACTGCATTTTTTCGGAAATTTCCTTGAGTTCATTTTCGTTGTAAATCATGCCCTTTTTTAAACCCAATCCATGTTTGATGTAACCTTTCGACAGCTTTTCGTAGCCTTCCACTTGCACGGCGTCGATGGTTCTTGCTTTAAACAACTCAAGGCTTAAACTGATTTGGGCTTCGCTGTTTCGGAACCCTTCCGGGTGTATGTTTATTTTTGAAAAAGGATAACCCAAAGCGGCGTAGCGGTCTGTAACGGTTCGAATCAGCGAATCCAGGTTTTGAACGGTGAACCAGTCTTCTTTTTGGGAAAACAAAGAATCACTTTTGACCCAGATTTTTTTGTACATTTTTCCCTTATCCATGTAAATGTCTCGGCCTTTGGAAGAATCAAGCGTCAAGGTAAAATAACCGATGGTTTTCAGGGAATCCAGTGTTTTAACCAGCGTAGAATCATTCTGCCATTTTTTTTCAAAATCAAATGTATAGGATTTCAAATCGGGTTTATAATCGTAAAACCGGAGCGTGGAATCGCCTTTCTCTTGTCCAAAAACAAGTGAAACCAATAGCGTTGAGAAAATGATTAAATGAAACTTCACTTTTCTGAAAACGCTAATTAACGAAACAAATTATAATCTTAGGCTGATTTTGATTTATCTGAGAATCTTGTAAGAGTGGAACCGAGTAAAATGGACGCCAGAAAAATGAATCTCAATTTGGTGGAGTGAAAGTTTCGGTTTGGTTATGCCGTTTTTAAATCTCTAAAAAATAATCATTCAGACTCTTGCATTATAATAAATTAATTGTACTT
Organism: Bacteroidota bacterium; assembly: GCA_023433225.1. Lineage (GTDB taxonomy): Bacteria > Bacteroidota > Bacteroidia > Flavobacteriales > Weeksellaceae > Moheibacter. The sequence continues at coordinate 6,183 of JAEZDQ010000100.1, forward strand.
TTGCAATCCCAAAAAATGGGGTTAAACATATTTTTACAGTATGCCAACAATACAACAATTAGTTAGAAAAGGAAGAACAAAACTGGCCAAGAAGAGTAAATCGGCTGCTTTGGAATCTTGCCCTCAACGCCGTGGCGTGTGTACCCGTGTGTACACGACGACTCCGAAAAAACCAAACTCAGCGATGCGTAAAGTAGCGCGTGTGCGGTTGTCAAACGGAAAAGAAGTCAACGCTTACATCGGTGGAGAAGGGCACAATTTGCAAGAGCACTCGATAGTATTGGTCAGAGGAGGAAGGGTAAAGGATTTACCCGGTGTACGTTACCACATCGTTCGTGGTGCGTTGGATACAGCAGGGGTTGGGAAAAGAACCCAACGTAGGAGTAAGTATGGCACAAAACGCCCAAAAGAAGCTAAAAAATAACTTTGAGAAATGAGAAAGACAAAAGCTAAAAAAAGACCGTTACTTCCAGATCCAAAGTTCAATGATCAATTGGTAAGACGTTTTGTAAACAACATGATGTACGACGGTAAAAAAAGTATTGCATTCAATATTTTTTATGACGCCATGGACATCGTAGAAAAAAGAAAAGAAAACGCTGAGAAATCTGCGCTTGAAATTTGGAAAGAAGCTTTGACCAACGTGATGCCGCACGTAGAAGTGCGTTCGCGTCGTGTAGGGGGAGCAACCTTTCAAATTCCTATGGAAATCCGTCCGGACAGAAAGATTGCGACCGCGATGAAATGGTTGATTCTTTATTCAAGAAGACGCAATGAGAAATCAATGGCCCAGAAATTGGCCGGAGAAATCATCGCCGCCGCAAAAGAAGAAGGTGCCGCCGTTAAAAAGCGTCAGGATACCCATAAAATGGCAGAAGCCAACAAAGCATTCTCACACTTTAGAGTATAACATAAGATGGCAAGAGATTTAAAATACACCAGAAATATCGGTATTGCCGCGCACATTGATGCCGGGAAAACCACCACAACAGAACGTATTTTGTTCTATTCAGGTAAAAACCACAAGATGGGAGAAACCCACGAAGGTGCCTCTACAACAGACTGGATGGAGCAAGAAGCAGAAAGAGGGATTACCATTACTTCGGCAGCCGTTACAGTTGATTGGAAATTCCCAACTGAACAAGGCAAACCCCTTCCGGATGCGAAAGATTATCACTTTAATATCATCGACACCCCCGGCCACGTGGACTTTACCGTTGAGGTAAACCGTTCTTTGCGTGTGTTGGACGGACTGGTATTCCTTTTTTCAGCGGTTGACGGCGTAGAGCCCCAATCAGAAACCAACTGGCGCTTGGCAGACAACTACAAAGTTCCGCGTATGGGATTTGTAAACAAAATGGACAGACAAGGCTCTGACTTTTTGAAAGTTTGTCAGCAAGTAAAAGATATGTTGGGTTCCAATGCGGTTCCTATCGTTTTGCCGATTGGTGAAGAAGCGGATTTCAAAGGAGTAGTGGATTTGATTAAAAACAGAGCGATTGTTTGGCACGACGAAAACTATGGCTCTACTTTCGATATCATCGACATCCCGGAATCCATGAAAGATGAAGTAAGACAGCACCGTGGAAGAT
>JAEZDQ010000168.1 GCA_023433225.1 Bacteroidota bacterium
CCACAGCCCTGATGACCGCCATCAGAAGCTTAGGCATCGGAGCCGGTGACGAAATCATCATCCCCACTTTTACCTTTGTCGCCAGTTTTGAAGCAATCCTTTTCACAGGAGCCATTCCCGTTTTGGCAGACGTAGATGAAACCCTGACCCTTTCTCCTGCCGCCATCCGTAAAGCCATCAGCCCCAGAACCAAAGCCATCATGCCCGTTCATATGTGCGGTTCCATGGCCGACATGAATCCGATCATGGAAATTGCCCAGACCCATAATCTCTATGTAATCGAAGATGCCTGTCAGGCAATCGGGGCGACTTACAACGGAAAATATTTAGGAACCATCGGCCAAGTAGGATGCTATTCTTTTGATTTTGTCAAAACCATTACGAGTGGCGAAGGCGGTGCGGTTTTGACCAATGACAAAAATATCCATGATTTCGCGGAACGCTTTAGCGACCATGGACACGACCATATCGGTAACGACCGTGGGGCAGAAAATCACCCCATCCCCGGCTTGAATTTCAGGATTTCGGAATTGCACGCTGCAGTAGGTTTGGCACAATGGCGGAAATTGGACTCCATTTTGCAACAGCAAAGAAAAATAAAATCCCAAATGAAGGAAATTTTAGCCCGGGAAGAATCCATCCGATTCCGGAAAATACCGGATCCGGATGGTGAGAATGCTTCCTTCCTTTCGATTTTTCTGGAAGATGAAAATTTGGCAAGAATGACAGCCTCCGCCCTGAAAAAAAACGGAATCGGATGCGCATATTGGTACGACAACAATTGGCACTACGTCCGAAAATGGAACCATTTCAAACATTTAAAAAATGAAAAATGGCTTTACCGGGAGCAACGGGATTTACTGCCGGATTATCAAAACCAAGACTTCTCGGTTTCCGATAACATCATCCGCAAAACCATTAGCTTTCCCTTGTCATTGAATTGGACAGAACAAGAAGTGACGAAGCAAGCAGAAAAAATCCTCCAAATCATTCAAGCTCAAAAAGTAAAAATATAATCTATGAAGCATTTAATACTTTTCCGTCATGCCAAAAGCAGTTGGGAACAAAATGTAAACGACAAACAACGTGATTTGCTTGAAATCGGAGTGGAACGTACCCGGAAGTCGGCTGCTCAATTGAAAGTTGATTTACCTTTTGAACCGCAAAATTGGTTTTCGAGCCCGGCAGTCAGAGCCAGAAAAACGGCCGAAATCGCAGCGGAATATTTTACTTCTCCTTCCATTCAGTTCGATGAAGACCTTTATACTTTTTCCTTTTTCGATTTACTCAAAACCATTAAAAATTTTGACAATGGTTTTGATTCCGCCATTGTATTCGGCCATAACGAAGCATTTACGGAATTTGTGAGCCGTATGGGCAACCAATACATCAACAATTTACCCACTTCCGGAATCGCATGGATTGAGTTCGATACGGATCAATGGAGCCTAATCGAAAAAGGCAATACGCGCTTGATCATCAGACCTAAAAATTTATAAATGGACGTTAAGTATGTAAACCGGGAGATCAGCTGGCTACGCTTCAACGCCAGGGTTTTACAAGAAGTTGCCGACCCTAATGTGCCGCTCTTGGAGCGTTTGCGTTTTTTAGGGATTTATTCCAATAATTTAGACGAATTTTATTCTGTCCGCTATTCGGCATTACTCCGTTCCATCCAGCTCAAAAGCCATGGCTACCGCAACATCATCGAGAACCAGACCGACGAACAGCTCATCGAAGAAATCAACCACATCGTGGCGATTCAAAGGGAGGAATACGACCGTTTGTACGACGAGATTTTTGAAGAACTCAAAAAAGAAAATATTTTCATCGTTGACGACCAATCGCTTTTGCCGGAGCATATCTCCTTCATCGACAATTATTTCAATTTCGAACTAAGCCATTCCATCGGCGTTTATGTCCTCAACGAATACCTCAAAGCCCCTCCCCTCCGCGATGGTGCTTTTTATTTGGCCGTGAAACTGAAAACCGCTTCCAAAGCCAAATATGCGCTGGTAGATATCCCAACTTATATCTTTCCGAGATTCTTGACATTGCCCCCGATTGGCGAGAAAAACTATGTCATTTATTTTGAGGACATCATTCGCTATTATTTAAAAGTAATTTTTAAGATTTTTAAATTCGACAGCATTGAAGCCCATTCCGTTAAAATCACACGGGACTCCGAATTGGACATGGACAATGACTTGGAACACAGCCTACTGGAACAAGTAGCCCTGAGTTTGGAAGGCCGCCGGAAGGGCGAACCGGTAAGGCTGGTTTACGACCGGGAAATTGCGGCCGATACCTTGGATTTTTTACTCCAGAAATTAAACATCGACGATTACGACAGCATCAATCCGGGTGGAAAATACCACAACAAGAGAGACTTGATGGATTTCCCTGATTTGGGACGAACCGACCTCAAATATGAAAAAATCAAACCTATATTGGTCCATGATTTGGAAAAACACAGGAGTTACCTGAAAGCGATTTCAGAAAAAGACCATTTGATTTATGCGCCTTACCATGACTACCTTTCCTTTTTACGCTTCATCCGCGAAATAGCCATTGACCCCAAGGTGACTAAAATCAAAATTACGGTTTACCGGGTCGCAAAAGAATCTCAAATCATGCGTGCATTAATCAATGCCGCCCGGAACGGAAAAGATGTGACCGCTATATTGGAACTTCGCGCTCGGTTTGATGAAGAAAACAATGTAAAATGGTCTAAACGCTTACAGGAAGCGGGTGTCCGGGTAATCTTCGGTGTTCCTGGCCTGAAAGTCCATTCCAAAATCGGGTACGTTGAAAGGTTACCGGAAGCAAAAAAAGCCTCCGAATTCGCTTTTGTCAGCACCGGAAATTTCCATGCGGGGACTGCAAAAACCTATTCCGATTATACCCTCTTGACTTCCGACCCCGAAATTACCGGGGAAATAAAACAGGTTTTCAGTTTTTTCGAAGCCAATTACAAAGTCCATAATTACAAACATTTACTGCTTTCGCCTTTGCATACCAGAAAAAAGTTCATCAAATTCATCAAACAGGAAATTAAAAACCACCGCAAAGGATTACCTTCCGGAATCAATTTGAAACTCAATAGTTTGAGCGACAAAGAAATCATCGATTTATTGTACGAAGCTTCCCAACAAGGTGTAAAAATCAGAATGGTAGTTCGCGGGATTCATTGTCTGATTCCCGGTATTGAAGGGCTTTCGGAAAATATTGAATCGGTGAGCGTCGTCGATAAGTTTTTGGAGCATCCGCGGATTTATTGGTTCAAGAATGCGGGCGAGGACCGTATATTTATTTCTTCCGCCGATATCATGGAACGCAGTCTGGATTACCGTGTGGAAGTAGCCTGTCCGGTTTATGATAAAGATTTAAAACAAATCCTGATGGACACTTTTGACTTGAGTTTCAACGATAATTTCAAAGCGAGAATCCATGATGCGGACTTGAGCATGGAATACAGGGCACCTCAAGAACCTTCTATCCGCTCTCAATTTGCGACCTACGATTATTTAAATAATTTAAACCGAATAGATGAAAATAAGGAAGTTAGCCGCCATTGACATTGGGTCCAATGCTGTTCGTTTATTGATTAATTATGTTTATGAGATGCCCGGCAGCCCTCCGGTGTTCAACAAAACAAGCTTAGTCCGGATGCCCATCCGTTTGGGGGAAGATGTTTTTACCGCCAAAAATATTTCGGATAAAAATGTCGAACGCCTTTGTGATGCCATGAAAGCATTCAAATTAATGATGGACATTTACGGTGTGGAAGAATATTTGGCTTATGCAACTTCGGCCATGCGGGAAGCGGAAAACGGTAAAAAAGCGGTAAAAAAAATCGTTCAGAAAACAGGTGTCCAAATTGAAATCATCGACGGGAACCGGGAAGCCGAACTGATTTTTGCCACCGATTTACGGGCTTTTGTACAAGATAAAAACAATTATCTCTACGTCGATGTTGGTGGCGGAAGTACGGAACTCACCCTCATCACCCAAGGCAAAGTTTACGGCTCACACTCCTTCTCCATCGGGACCGTTCGTTTATTAGAAGGCAAAGTGGGGCAATCCACTTATCCACAAATGAAAGAATGGATAGAAAAAAATGTAAAACCGCTGGGCGTGGATCTCATTGGTTCCGGCGGCAACATCAACCACGTCTTCAAATATTCAGGTGTTCAATTGGGAAAACCCCTGAAAGGAGCCTACCTCAGAAGCCGTTACCGCCAAATTCGCGATATGAGTTTCGACCAAAGATTGAAAGAACTCAATATGAAGCCCGACCGTGCCGATGTGGTGGAATACGCTCTGGAAATCTATACAAAGGTCATGAAATGGTCTCGGGCAAAACAAATATTTGTGCCCAAAATCGGAATTTCCGACGGGATGATACGTTATTTGTACGAACGTGTGAAATAAGAAATTTTGGAAAATCCGCTGAAAATAATATTCATCCGATTGGTTTCCAAATACACCAAACAAACAAGAATTCAAGAAGATTTATGGGCGGAGATTAAAGAGCATTATTCCTCCCCCAACCGTTACTATCATACCTTGCTCCATTTGGAAAATGTATGGGTACAATTGGATGGCATTAAACAGGAATTACAAGATATGGACAGTCTTTTATTCGCACTTTTTTACCACGATGTAATTTACCATCCTAACCGCACGGATAACGAAGAAAAAAGTGCCGAATTCGCGGAAAAAAGAATGTTGGAAATTCCGGTTCCCAGAGAAAAAACCCACCGGTGCAAAGCCCATATTTTAGCCACGAAATCCCATTCAGAATCATCCGACAGCGACACCAATCATTTTATTGATGCCGATCTTTCCATTTTGGGACAAGAATGGGAAACCTATTCGGAATATTTCCAAAACGTCCGGAAAGAACATATAAATTTCCCGGATTTCATTTATAATCCCGGGCGCAAAAAATTATTGAAAGAATTTCTGAAAAGTCGACGGATTTTTAAAACAGAATATTTTTACCAAAAAATCGAAAGCCAAGCCAGAGAAAACATTCAAAGAGATATCGAGTGGCTTAATCAATGAATTTCTCCAAAAACTTAAGCCAACATTTCCCATATCCGAATCGCCTCCCCCGCTTCTTTCACATCGTGGACACGAAGAATTTTCGCACCTTTTTGCAAAGCATAAAAATTCAATAAAGCCGTTCCGTTGAGTGCTTCCGAAGGATTTACACCCAATAGGCGGGTGACCATGAATTTACGGGATACACCGACTAACAAAGGGAGTTCACCAAATCCAATCAAATCTAGATTTTTCATCAACTCATAATTCTGCTCCAGCGTTTT
>JAEZDQ010000006.1 GCA_023433225.1 Bacteroidota bacterium
GCATTGAGTTGAATGGATTTCGTATGGATTAAATAGCCAATTAAAAACAAACTGTAAACCCCCAACAACACCAAATGTAAATAGCCAATGACAATCGGCCGAAACCCAAAAACCAATTGGCTCAAGGAAGGAATAACAGAAACCATCTGCAACGTGAATTTAAGGGTCAACGCCGCAGCGGCTATATAAAACAGAATCCGCGAGAGTTGAAAACCGGAATTGATCTTTTGAATTGTTCTTCTCAGTTTAAAAAACAAATAAACCCATGCGGCCCACTGAGCGACGGAAGCAATGACCGTAATGATGTACAACCACAACGGAAGATCGGCCCATAAGATGGATAAAAAATAAGTCGGGACGACTGAAACCAAAAAAACATTGAAATATTTTTTGAAATTAAAAATACCTTCAGGCAAAAGATGAATCCCTAGAGCCATGGCTCCAAAGAAAAACCAACCGCTGTATTGGAAATGCAGAAAATAATAAACCGATGCCAGGTAATAATCTGAATTGATGTTTTTACTCATCATCATATAGGCCAAATACAATGGCCCCATATAAGAAATCGCGTTCAAAACCAATCCGGTCTTGGCCCAAGAAACCCATGGAAGATTAAGTCCGGATGATTTCACATCCTTGAAAAAATGAACACAAAAAAGCACAGCAATCAGAATGGTCAAGGTGGAAAAACAGATGGAAAAAACCTTGTATCCTTGTGCGGTAAACGCAAACAACATTCCGAAAGCCACCACCATATTGAAATTAATGAGCCTTTTATAAACCTTGAAACGGGATGGTTTGATGTGTTTTGAAACCATGTAAAACAATCCGCAATACAAAAAATGACTGACCCAACCACTGAAAGCAAAATGGGAATGGGCATGCAATAAATACTTCTGGTTGAAAAAAGGAAAATCGAACGCAATTTTATACCGCATCAAAGTCCCGAATAAAGCAACAATCACCAGACTCAACAATCCCCATCTCAAGGTTTTGATGAAATAGTTTTTCAATTCCATTTATTTTAAAAAAAGTTTATGGTTCCTGATGATGATTTTCCCTTCCCTTTCCATCCTTTTCAATGTGCGGATTACCGTTTCCGTCCTCAGATTGGTATGACAGGCAATTTGATGACGGGTATAAGGAATATGGGTGTCCTTTTTCTCATGTTTCAATGTCTGGAAAAATTGTAGGATTTTTTCTTCAGGCGTATTCCGAATCCAAATTTGAACGGCCGATGATTTTTTATAAATTCTATCCGCAAAAGCATATAAAAACCGAATGTTCATTTCGGGAAAATCATTCAGTATATTTAGGAAACCTTCTTTGGGAAGCCGAATGATAATACTGTCAAATGCTGCTTCCGCCGTACTGGGATAAGGTTTATCCAACAACAAAGGCGGCTCACCAAAACTCTGCCCTTCCAAATAAACACCCTGAATCAGTTCCTTGCCTGCATCATTGGCCGTATAAACTTTCACGCTCCCTTCCAACACCTGATAATAGTAAAGAGGCATCCCACCCTCCTGAAAAATATATTCTCCCTTAGGAATCTTTTTGGCTACACCACCATATGCAATCAATATGTTGTAGTCGATAAGCATGCTTAGTTTTTCCGGGTTAAGATATGAATTTTTGTTTTCCGAAAAAATTCTCCCCCACCATAATTACCGCATCTAGGTGTAAAATTTTTGTTTTGAAAAGCAATACAACTCAAAATCTATAGGCCGGACTTAACCCAATAAAACACCGTAAAGAGTTTGAGATACCATGTTTTATCAAAGCTATTTATTGGTAAATTTGAACCCTAAAACCAATGGGGTTTTTAAACCGTAAAATTGAATTCAAAATATTATTTAGCGGCAGTTTTCGCCTTTGTAATCTGGGGTTTGTTCAGTTTGGTTTTGAAACCTTTGAGCGATTATTCCTCAGTCGAAATCCTGCTCTACCGGATGACGCTCGCCTCTTTTTTCATTTTGTTTTTCAGTTTAACCATCCGACGAAAAACCACCCGTGAAAATTACCTTTTGTTCAAAAGTTTACCTAAAAATGAAAAAGGATTCATCCTGCTTTTAAATCTTTCTAGTGCCGCATTGCTGGCTTTGAATTGGTATTTATTCATTTACGTGATGAATCGTGTGAGCGTAAACGCCACTTCCCTCGCCTATCTCATTTGCCCGATTTTGACGACAGTTTTGGCATTTTTCATTTTGAAAGAAAAACTCTCAGGGAAACAGAAAGCCGCCATACTGATCAGTTCGTTGAGTTGTGTAGCACTCGCTTTCGGGCATTTTATGGATTTGGTTTACAGCATGGTTATTGCGCTTTCCTACGCCATTTATTTGGTATTACAAAAGAAAAACCATCGGCTGGATAGGTTCTTTACACTCACCGCACAAGTCGTTTTAGGCTCGCTTTTGCTTTCACCCTTGTTTATCACCGCCGAAAGTTCGGGTGAGAAATCGAATTTATTTTATGGTTTTATTGTCTTGATTGCGATAGGTTTTACCATCATCCCCATGTTTTTGAATGTTTACGCACTCAAAAAATTAGATTCATCGGTCGTAGGTATTTTCATCAACATCAATCCCGTGTTGAGTTTCTTACTTGCGGTTTTTTATTTCAACGAAACAGTCAACACGATACAAGGAATCGCTTACGGGTTGATTTTCTTCTCCGTTCTTTTATTCAATACAGACGCCTTGTTGGGAAATTGGAGAAAAAGATTCAGTTCAAAATAGTTAATTCTTGCGGAGAAAATAAAGGGAAGTAAAATTCTCAAAATCTTTCCACAAAAATTATGCCTATATAATAGCCTCTTAGTTTTTTATGATTATTTTTGCAATAATATACGTACAACAATGCAAGGATACACCATCAAGGGATTATTGGATAAAGGGAAAAATGCCATTTCAGAAGAATTAACCATTCAAGGTTGGGTACGCTCGTTCAGAAGCAACCGATTCATCGCTTTGAATGACGGTTCCACGATTAAAAACATTCAGATTCTAATTGATTTTGAGAACCTTCCTGCAGATGTTTTGAAAAAAATAACCACTGCCGCTTCCCTGAAAGTTACCGGGCAAGTCGTTGAAAGCCAAGGAGCCGGGCAAGAAATTGAAATTATTGCGAAAGAAGTAATCATTCTTGGTGCTGCCAATCCAGACGAAGTGCAGGAAACCATCTTGCAACCCAAAGCGCACAGTTTGGAAAAACTGCGTGAGCAAGCGCATTTGCGTTTCCGTACCAACACTTTCGCATCGGTGATGCGCGTAAGAAACAATCTGATGTTTGCGGTTCATAAATATTTCAACGAAAACGGTTTTGTCTATGTAAACACGCCCGTCATTACCGGTTCTGATGCAGAAGGAGCAGGCGAAATGTTTACTGTGACCAATTTCGATTTGAATCATTTGCCCAAAACCGAAGATGGAAAAGTCGATTTCGAGCAGGACTTTTTCGGAAAACACACCAATTTGACCGTTTCCGGGCAATTGGAAGGTGAAGTTGCTGCGATGGGCCTCGGAAAAATCTATACTTTCGGGCCGACTTTCAGAGCTGAAAATTCCAATACCACGCGCCATTTGGCTGAATTCTGGATGATTGAGCCCGAAATGGCGTTCTACAACTTGGATATGAACATGGCTCTGGCCGAGGATTTATTGAAATATGTGATTCGTTACGCCTTGGAAAACAGCAAAGACGATCTGGCTTTTTTGGCGGAAAGGTTTGACAAAGAGCAATCTCAAAAGCCACAAAATGAACGTTCTGAATTGAGTTTAATGGAACGTTTGGAATATGTGTTGAACAACCGGTTCATCCGCCTGACTTATACCGAAGCAATCGACATCCTCAAAAAATCCAAACACAATCAAAAAGGAAAATTCACTTATCCAATCGAAGATTGGGGTGCCGATTTACAATCCGAACACGAACGCTACTTGGTGGAAAAACATTTCAAAACACCGGTGATTTTATTTGATTATCCGGCAGAAATCAAGGCTTTTTATATGCGCTTGAATGAGGACGGAAAAACCGTTCGCGCCATGGATGTGCTTTTTCCCGGCATCGGAGAAATCATCGGAGGGTCACAGCGTGAGGAAAGATTGGAAGTTTTAGACCAAAAAATAGAACAGTTCGGAATTGACAAAGAAGAACTTTGGTGGTACCGCGATACCAGAAGGTTCGGAACCGTTCCACACAGTGGATTTGGCCTTGGGTTGGAAAGGTTGGTTTTATTCGTTACCGGAATGGGTAACATCCGCGATGTGATTCCTTTTCCCCGAACGCCGAAGAATGCAGAATTTTAATTATATTACGATATGTTGAAACAGGAACTATATTTAAAATTACAACAAAAACTTTCGCCCCAACAGATTCAGTTGATGAAACTTGTTCAGTTGCCGACCATTGCTTTTGAACAAAAAATCAAACAGGAACTGGAAGAAAACCCGGCCTTGGAAGAAGGAAGCGAGTTCAACGATGACGAATTTACAGCTGATTCCGACAATTGGGAAGAAGGCGAATACGAAGGCGAAAGCATCGATACCAGCGACATCAACATCGATGAATACCTGAGTGACGACGAAATTCCCAACTATAAAACCTACACCAATAATTACAGCGATGACGATGAAGACCGATCCATTCCTTATGCCCAAGGCGTAAGTTTCATCGATTTTCTGGAAAGCCAATTATACACGTTTCGATTGGATGAAGAGGAATACCAAATCGCGGAATTCATCATCGGAAATATTGACGATGACGGATACGTTCGTCGTGATTTACAGGCGATTGTAGATGATTTGGCTTTTACCCAAAATATTTATACGGACAAAGCGGAAGTGGAACAATTGCTCACCGGATACATCCAAAAACTGGATCCAATCGGTGTAGGTGCCCGCGATTTACAGGAATGTTTACTCATTCAATTGGAAAGCAAACAGCCCCAAACCGAAACCACCGCTTTGGCCATCGAACTCCTTTCAAAATCATTTGAAGCCTTTACCAAAAAGCATTATACACGCCTGATTCAGAAACACGATGTAACGGAAGAACAATTGAAAGAAGCGGTCAGCGAAATCGAAAAATTAAATCCCAAACCCGGGAAATCATTTTCGGGCAATACCAAGGAAGTTGAGCAAATAACCCCCGACTTTACCATCCGGATTACCGAAGGAGAACTCGAATTGAGCTTAAACGGACGGAATGTACCCGAATTGCGCATTTCGAATTCTTATGCCGAAATGCTTGACACCTATAAAAATACCGAGAAAAAATCGGCCGAACAAAGAGATGCGGTACTTTTCGTGAAACAAAAACTGGATGCTGCCAAATGGTTTATTGACGCCATCACCCAACGCCGGAATACGCTCCTGATCACTATGCAAGCCATCATGGAATTTCAGGAAGAATATTTCCTGACCGGCGATGAAACCAAAATCAAACCCATGATTCTCAAGGATATTGCCGACATAATCGGAATGGATATTTCAACGGTTTCACGGGTAGCCAACAGCAAATACGTCAATACGCCTTACGGTACTTTCCTCATCAAAGACTTATTTTCTGAAAGTCTGACCAACGAGGACGGCGAAGAAGTTTCTACCCGTGAGATCAAAAGGATCTTGCAGGATGTGATCGGTGAGGAAGACAAAAAGAAACCCTTGACGGATGAGAAATTAACTGAAATCCTGAAGGAAAAAGGTTATCCGATTGCGCGCAGAACCATCGCCAAATACCGCGAACAACTGAACATTCCGGTAGCGAGGTTGAGGAAGGAGATTTAAGAGAGACAAAAACATTTCCTTATTCACTCCTTATTGCTCGTTGCTTTCTTGTAAAGTCTATAAATAATGTAAGGTATTAGGACTAAGCCGACAGCGCAAAGTATTTGCCACATCAGAATCCAATAATTATAGTCTGAGATTTCTTTTCCCATTCGACTTTTTAATTTTTATTTTAACTTTTGGTATCAAATTTAAAATTTTATCCCGATTTCATTCTTGACTTCATTGATGACAAAAATGCTGTGCGTACTGCCGATTGACGGAATCGTCGTCAGTTGGTTGACCATAAAATCCCGGTATGCATCCATGTTTCGGAAAGTCATTTTCAGGATATAATCATAATCGCCGCTTACATGAAAACATTCATGAACTGCCTTTAATTGCGAAATCTGTTTTTCAAAATCTGCGATATTTTGTTGCGAATGCCTTTCCAGTTTGATGTGTGAGAAAACCATCAATTCCTTTCCGACCACTTTCCGGTCCACCACCGCCATGTAATTTTTAATGGCTCCCGAACGTTCCAGTTTTTTAATACGCTCATAAACAGCAGTCGTAGAAAGACTTAATTTCGACGAAAGCTGTTTGTGGGTGATTTTTGCATCTTCCTGCAAATGGTTCAGGATTTGGATATCGGTTTGGTCTAAATTCATAGTGAATAATTTTAATAATATTCTGAAATGTGCAATTCAATTAGAATAAATTTCTGTTTAAGAATTTAAATATAGATTATAAAACTGAATTATTAAATATTTATTGGTTAATTATCCGTTTTCATTTTAATTCGCATTTTAATCATCAATCACCATCAAATGAAAACACATAAACCCGCAGACCGCATCCAAGATTTACAATATTTCGGAGAATTCGGAGGTGTCAATCCCTCTATAACCGATTCTTCCACTTATACATTTTTATCGGCCAAAACCATGTTCGATACATTTGAGGGCAATGCGGAAGGCTGTTATTTGTATTCCCGGCATTCCACACCGAGCAACCTTTATTTAGGCCAAGCACTGGCAGCCATGGAAAACACCGAAGCCGCCAATGTGACCGCTTCCGGGATGGGAGCGATTACTTCTGTTTTATTACAACTTTGCCAAAGCGGAGACGAAATCATTTCCAGCCGCACGATTTACGGCGGAACTTATGCCTTTATGAAAAATTTTCTGCCCAAACTTCAAATTCAAACAAAATTTGTGGACATCACGAATTTGGAACAAGTTGAAAATGCCATCAATCAAAATACCAAAGTCCTTTACTGCGAAACCATCAGCAACCCGCTTTTGGAAATAGCCGACATCGAGGGACTTTCCAAAATCGCAAAGCACCACAACCTGCAATTGGTGGTGGACAATACATTTTCGCCATTTATGGTGACTCCTGTTAATTTAGGGGCAGATGTAGTCATCCACAGTTTAACCAAGTTCATCAACGGAAGCAGCGATGCTGTGGGCGGTGTGATTTGCGGAACCCAGCAATTTATCGATGACCTGAGAAATGTAAACGACGGTGCCTGTATGCTGCTTGGGCCAACGATGGACAGCTTTCGTGCGGCAAGTATTTTGAAAAACATGCGTACACTTCATATCCGTATGAAACAACACAGCCGGAATGCCCAATTCTTGGCGGAAGCATTTGAAAAAGACGGATTGAAAGTAGTTTATCCCGGATTGGTAAGCCATTCCGGCCATGAAACATTGAAAAAAATTTACCTTCCCGAGTACGGTTTTGGCGGCATGATGACCTTAGACGTTGGTTCGCTTGATAAAGCCAATGCTTTGATGGAAATGATGCAGCAAGAAAACCTAGGTTATCTCGCAGTCAGTTTAGGATTTTACAAAACATTATTCAGCGCACCCGGAACTTCCACTTCCAGTGAAATCCCCGGAGAAGAACAAAAAGAAATGGGGCTTTCGGATGGATTGATCCGTTTTTCCATCGGCTTGGATGACGACATCGAAAGGACTTATCTCAAAATGAAAGAATGTATGACAAAGCTCGGCGTATTGAAATAAATCAAATGAAACGGACTCGGTCTCAAAAGAAAAATTTAGGGAAATAAAAATAGCATCTATCAGGTTTTAATTGATAAAAACTGATTAATTTTGGGCGTTAAACTTCGGAGGAAGGATTTCACTGATTGCAACCTCGTTAAAAATTGCTAAAACAGATTTCTCCGTTTTTTAATGTTATAAATTAGATTTAAAATTAAATTATGCCATACCTATTCACATCAGAATCCGTTTCTGAAGGACATCCCGACAAAATCGCCGATCAAATTTCCGATGCCTTACTGGATCATTTTTTAGCATTTGACCCGCAAAGTAAAGTTGCCTGCGAAACATTGGTAACAACGGGCCAAGTGGTTTTAGCCGGTGAAGTTCGCTCTACCGCCTACATCGATTTGCAGAAAGTAGCACGCGATACCATCAAAGAAATCGGATACACCAAAAGTGAATACATGTTCGAAGCGAATTCCTGCGGGGTTTTGTCTTCCATCCACGAACAATCGCCTGAAATCCACCAAGGCGTTATCAGGGCTTCCGAAGAAGAACAAGGAGCAGGGGACCAAGGAATGATGTTCGGATATGCGACCAATGAAACCGAAAACTTCATGCCGCTTGCTTTGGATCTTTCCCATAAAATCTTGATCGCACTGGCAGAAATCAGAAAAGAAGAACCTGAATTGATTCCATACCTTCGCCCGGATGCCAAATCACAGGTAACCATTGAATACGATGACCACAACAAACCTGTCCGTATCGACACCATTGTGGTTTCCACCCAACATGACGAATTCGGTACGGATGAAGCCATGTCGGCAAAAATTCAAAACGACATCATCAGCATCCTGATTCCACGCGTAAAACAACAATTGCCCCAACACATCCGCGACCTTTTTGATGAAAACATTACTTACCACATCAACCCGACCGGAAAGTTTGTGATTGGCGGCCCGCATGGAGATACCGGCCTGACCGGACGAAAAATCATCGTCGATACCTACGGCGGAAAAGGTGCACACGGAGGCGGAGCTTTCAGTGGAAAAGACCCTTCGAAAGTGGATCGCTCCGCAGCCTATGCGGCAAGGCACATTGCCAAAAATCTGGTTGCTGCAGGAGTAGCAGACGAAATCCTGATTCAGGTTTCTTATGCCATCGGTGTGGCGGCTCCGGTAAGTTTGCTGGTCAACACTTTCGGAACTTCAAAAGTCGATATGACCGAAGGCGAATTGTCCAAAAAAGTAAGCGAAATCTTTGACATGCGCCCTTATGCAATTGAAACCCGGTTCAAACTCAGAAACCCGATTTACCGCGAAACCGCAAGCTATGGCCATATGGGAAGAGTGCCTAAACTCATGAAAAAGAAATTCGTCGGCGTGAACAACGAGGTCAAGGAATTTGAAGTGGAACTCTTTACCTGGGAAAAACTCGATTATGTGGACAAAGTGAAAACTGCATTTGGGTTGTAATTCTTAAAATAAATTTAGCCAAGCCGGGTTCTCAAAGGTCGGCTTCTTTTTTATATTATTTTTGGATGTAAACAGATGACAAAAGTTTTATTTGAAATTTAAAATCAATTCTTCAAAACCATCGGCAATCTGCAAAATATTCCGAAATTTGCATTCTAAATCAACATTTTGAAACGGATTGCGTTTATATTGTTTTTATTCTTCTCTTTCACGGAAGCCCAGACCATTACAGACCCTCAAGATTATTATGCCTGTGACGAGGACGGAGACGGCTATGTGACGATTCCATTTAGCGAATTACAAAACTATGCCTTGGATTACCTAGAAGAATTCAACGAATCCCCGGAAATTTATGTGACCAAAGCCTACAACGGAATTGCCAAAATCACCAATCTCTACAACAATCCACAGGTCATCCATGTTTGCGACAGCGACGAAAACGGCGGTTATTACGACATCGCCATCAACAACCAGCAGGAAATCTTCATTGCCCGACAAGGTGGATTTATCCAAAAAATCAATCCGCAAACCTGTACCATCACCAACATCGGCCAGGCACATCCGAATGGGCAAAGTGTATTGGCACTTTCTTTTGACAAATTAAACCATTTGTATGAAGGCGGTTGGACGAGTCAAGTTTTCCGCGCCGATGCCCAGAACCTGAGCGAATTCCATTTGTGGCATGATTTCATAGACGGCCGGGCAGCCGGAGATTTTGTGCAAATAGGTGAATTCCTTTATGTCGCTTGGACGGTGGACGGAACCGATTATTTATACAAAGTTACCTTGGGTACAAACAACCAATATGTCAGCCATGAAAACTTGGGCCCAATCGACAATGGAACTTATGGTTTGGCAGTGGAATACGGCAGGTTATACGGAAATACCCCCAATTATTTGTATGAAATCAATTTGGAAACGATGGAAACCACGCTCATCCGACAAAGGCCCAACCAATCCAATACGGCGGGAGAATGGTGGGGCGCAGCCGGCTTGCACGAAGCTTTGGATATGCAAATCACCTACCACGAAGAATTGAACGAAGCCCTCACAGGAACCAATCCCCTTGCAGACCCTTATACGAATCCGTTTCCTTTTACCGGCCAGATTTTCATCCGAATCCATGAAGCAACCAACGATGTAACCTACATCATCCCCATCAATCTGATCATTGAGGTCGCGCCTGCTGCGACTGATGCTGAACTGGAAGAATGCCGGGATGAAGCTTTGGGCATGGCAACTTTCCAGTTGAACAATGCGCAAATGGACATCAATCCGGGAGCCGGGCTCAATTTCACCTATTTTGATTCATTGGAAAATTTAACCGCCCATCAAAATCCCCTTCCCCTCAGCTATTCCGTTCCCCAATCCACTACTGTTTTTGTAAAGGTTTCCGACAACTCGCAGAGCGAATGTTATGGAATCGCCGAACTTGAACTCATCGTCCCTACAGCTGAAAATGTCGATTATGATTCAGAAGTTGTTTTTTGCCAAGGAACCGAAGCCGTTTTATCCGTTCCGGACGAATTTACCAATTACCAATGGAATGGTTTGACCGGCGAAGATTCAGACCAACCTTTGGACCAACATGAAGTAATTGTCAGTTTACCCGGCAATTATTCGGTCACGGTGACCGATGTATCCGGATGTTCCTATACCTTGCCTTTTCAGGTTTCCAGCGGCGGAGAACCCGAAATCACCGGGGTCAGCGTGGACGGGAATTCACTCACGGTACTGGTTTCGCCTGCGGGTCAATATGAATATTCACTCAATGGTGTTTTTTGGCAGAATTCCAATACATTCTACAATATTGAACCGGATGATTATGAAGTTTACGTTAGGGATTTTTCCGGTTGCAGCAGTGACAAATATGAATTCACTTATTTCAATATCCCGAATTTCATTTCGCCCAATAATGACGGATACAATGATGTCTGGGAAATCCGTGGGTTGAACGAATACCCGGACGCTAACGTCCGAATCTTTGACCGATACGGCAAACTCTTTTTTGACCGTAAGATTAATTCGAATTCCTTCGTCTGGGATGGCAAATATTTAGGTCGAACCGTTCCCAGCGGAACCTATTGGTACATCCTGACCCTTTCCGAAGAAAAAAGAATGACCGGCTCCGTTTTTGTTAGAAATTGACCCGAAAACTTCGGCAGTTAAATCAGAAGATGTTTAAAGTAAAACCGTTTGCTACGGTTTCGGAGCACAAAACTGTCAATACACCACAAAAGTTGATGCGAGGTAGAATGTTCAATTAAGCACATCACCCGCCATTGAGCCAAACGCCTGTTATGTGGCGTTTTTCCTTGTCCGTCTGTATATTTTTCGTCCAATGTAAATAAGACCAATTATGTTTAAAATTATCCAACCGTTGTAACAAATGTAAATTATTTTTTCGGTCGAGTTCATACTTGCCAAACTCCAATATTCACCTTTTGAGCTGTCATAACTATCGTCATAACCCATAAGTAAAAGTCCAAGTAATATAAATACAAATAGGTCTGCTCCAATTATTGCAATTCCGTAAACCACGTCAACAAACCGTATTTTAAACTTAGCCATTTACGATTTCAAATTATTCGTTCCACTGTCATAAGTCATTGTTAGGTGTCTGTCCCAATTTAAAAATTCGTCACAGGTAAATTCAAGTTTTTCATTGTCCCACTTTTTGAATTCAATTATGTCCATTTGAATTGGACTTTCAATTGTTTCTTTATCTTTTTGTAGGCTTCCCATTTTTAGTACGGTTCTAAATTACAAATTATTTTCATTTAATAAAGCTTCTTGGCTTCAGTTCCGCTACGCTTCACTTCAGCCAAGAAGCTTTTGTTTTTTATACATTATTGGACTCAAGCCGCCTAAAGCATCATGTGGTCTTTCTTCGTTGTAATCTTTCACCCAATTGTCAGTTTGCTTTCTAACTTCATCAAGTGTTTCAAAGAGGTAACAATCTAATACTCCATCTCTGTACGACTTATTAAATCGCTCAATAAAGGCGTTTTGAGTTGGTTTGCCTGGTTGTATATACTTAAACTCTATTTGGTTCATTTCACTCCATTCTTTAGACAATTTTGCAATAAATTCAGGGCCGTTATCCATTCTTATTTTTTTAGGTTTTCCATGTTTATTTATTAAGTGTTTTAATACCCAAACAACCCTGCTGCTTTTTATTGAGTAGTCTGTTTCTATAAAAAGTACTTCTCTATTAAAATCATCTATTACATTAAAGGATCGGAACTTTCTTCCGTTCTCTAACACATCGTGTACAAAATCAATACTCCAAGTGTGGTTGAACTTGCTTGGGTTAATTAATGGTTCTTTCACTCTTGCCGGCAGTCGCTTTTTCACTTTACGCCTTAGTGGCATCCCTATTTGTTTATAAACTCTATGTAAGCGTTTGTGATTAACTTTTACTGATTTGTTGCGTAAGCGATTGTAACACTTCCAAAATCCTTCTCTTGGATGTTCAACACTCAGTTTGGTTAACTGATCTATCAAAAATGAATCATCTTTAATACTGCGATACTTTAAGCTACTTCTACTGGTTTTTAACAGTCGGCACGCCTTGCTTGTGCCATTGGGGTAGATAGCTTGTAACTCATTAACAATCACTCTTTTTTGGCAAGGCTTTAAAGCTTTTTTTCAATAATGTATTTTGCCATATCAAGCTCTAATGCCAGTTCTGTGTACATCCTTTTTAACTTGGCGTTTTCTTCCTCAAGCTTTTTTACTTTCTTCAGCTCACTTGCTTCCATGCCACCATAACGCTGTCGCCATTTATAAAAAGTCGCTTTGGAAACTCCATATTCTCTGGATATGGTCTCTACATCTTTGCCTAAATCAAATTCCTTTAGAATTTTGGCAATTTGG
>JAEZDQ010000071.1 GCA_023433225.1 Bacteroidota bacterium
TTTACTTCATAAGCCAATCCGAACTCAATGAGTTTTTGAGTCAGTTCGATTTGTTCCAGAATATGGCCTGTTGCGGTTGGTTCTATGGTCGGTGGCAGAAAATTAAATGTATCGAGAACCTTGTGGAAGTCAACTGTATATTTTTGGACAATTTCCATCGGTTCCAGTTTTTCCAGTTTCGACTGTTTCACAAAACGGTCATTTTCTACATTTCCATCGTCTGTGAGGTGGCCTGCATCGGTGATATTGCGTACATAACGGACTTTATAACCCAAATGAGTGAGATAACGATAAATCATATCGAATGATAAAAAAGTACGCACATTTCCCAAATGTACATTGCTGTAAACCGTCGGGCCGCAAACATACATTCCAACACTGTCTTTGTGAATGGGAACAAATGTTTCTTTCTCGCCGCTCAGCGAATTATGTACTTTTAAGTTGTGGTTTTTTATCATTTTCTACTTTATTTGGATATAATTATTCATCTTCCAAAATTAACTCAATCCGTATTTTTTCCTTCATTTTATTTTTGGATTCATTCGCAATGAGTTCTACAGTTCTATCTGTTTCAATGTAATAGGGCAGTCCGGGAAAATAAAAATATTCGTAATAATTTTTATCAACTACATCAAATTTACTCTTATCTATAAAATCTTCCATTTTTTGATCTTTCATACCCATTTTTTCAAACAATGAAATGACCATGCTTTTTGCATCTTCAGAATTTAAGGTAACATCATGATTAAAAATACAAAAGCCATTTTCTTGGTCTAAATGATCAAAAGAGATTATTGCATCTCCGCGCAATGGATTCTCACCAATTAAATTTTCAAATTCTTCCTCATAAATGATAGGATGAGAAGTTTCAAATTCTATACCTAAAGGAAAATGAAAATATTGTAACTCCTTCATTACAAGTGATTCAATTCCTTCTTTTGATGCATAAATAGAAAGAAAAGGATCCATAGCTTTGTTTAAACGCGCTAAATCTATATCGGGTTTTTCCAATTTAACCTTTTCAATTGCTGAATTGAAAGACAGTTTCATTATTTCTGAAATCTCTTTCCAATTCTCCACTTCTAAAAATTCCCCAACCTCATTGGTTTTATAAATAAATTCCAGAAAAACGCTGTTGTTATTGAGCATACTACTAAACTCTACCGGCAGATTTGTAAAATTGGATTTATATTTCCACCGAATTTTATATTCGGTTTCAGTTGAATCTATGACAGAAAAATTAGCAAAATACGTGGAGGAATCGGTTTTTGCTAATTCACCTCCTGTCCAGCTTTTTTTGATTTTGGTAACTACATAATCATAGCTGTCACCTTTTGACCAATAAGCAACAAAAGCAACTTTTGTTGAGTCTGTTTGTGCAAAACAAAAGAAAATGCCTAAAAACCAAATGATTATGGAAAGTTTAAAATTCACAGTATAGGCTTACACATTAAACTTCGTATGCACACCTATATAATGCAGGAATTCTCTTCTTGTGGTCGGATCGGTTTTGAAAACACCGCCTAATTCAGCGGTTACCGTACTGCTGTCAATATCCCGGATTCCGCGAGAATTCACACATAGATGTTTGGCATCGATCACACAAGCCACATCTGCCGTTCCCAATGCATCCTGCATCGCTTTTACAATCTGCATCGTCAATCTTTCCTGAACCTGCGGGCGTTTCGCAAAATAATCCACAATCCGGTTCATTTTGGAGAGTCCGATTACCTTTCCGTTGGAAATATATCCGATGTGCGCCTTTCCCACGATGGGCAAAAAGTGGTGTTCACAGGTCGAATAAACCGTGATGTCTTTCTCCACCAGCATTTGATTGTATTTGTATTTATTGTCGAAGGTGGACATTTTGGGTTTTCTGTCGGGGTGTAGTCCACCGAAAATTTCATTTACAAACATTTTGGCCACGCGTTTTGGGGTTCCTTTCAGGCTGTCATCCGTAAGATCCAATCCTAAAATATTCATGATGTTTCGGAAATCCGCTTCGATTTTTGAAATCTTCTCTTCATTGCTCAACTCAAAAGCATCTTCGCGCATCGGCGTATCGTGGTGCGAGGCAAAATGGTCATCGCCTATTTCGTCGTGTAAATCCTGATTTGACATTCTTATACAATTAATCCGCAAATTTACCGAATCGGAATCAGAATTCATCATTTAATCATTAGTTTTCCTAATGAACTGATAATTCAATCTTTATGCTTATACAATATAATCCTTTAACTTTTCGTTAGTAAGAAATAATTTAGAGAACAAGACTTTCAATTAACTTTTTTGAGCAATTAGAATCAGACTGATAGTTTTTCATTTTTAAAGCACTTAATATAAAGTAAACTTCTACTCTTAAGCTGTAATCAAGACCGGATTAAAAATCTGTCTCCACGACTTAAGCTATGTAAAACTTATATTAATTTAAATTTTTAAAAATTATGAAAAACCTGAAAATGATTTCAGCATTCCATTTTGTTTATGGCTCTATCGTGTAACGACGATGAGAATTCCAACCAAAACCTTGAAGAAAACGGATTCTTTTCTGAAGATGTACTCATAGTAGGGAATAAGTGGGTTTATTGGTATTATGAAATAGATGATTACTTTGAAAATCCGGAGGAAATAATTTATACCGGAGAAATTGACTCAGTTGAAGTCATGGGTTATGGAAATTATAACGGGATTTCATATTCTATACTAAAAAAACGAAAATTTATGGCTGATGAATTAACTGAAGAAAGTTTTAGTCATCAAAGAATTACTCCTTCTACCCATTGGGTCTATTTTTCAGAGAATCAGTTTCCGGAAAATGAAGAGGACGGCTCTGTCTTACATCCAGGCGAAGATTGGGATTATTTTTGGATTGAAACTGCGTATGCATTGGAGTACGGAGAAGTTGAATATCGTTTACGCGAACCAACAACCGTTAATATAGATGGTGTAATGTATGATGTGTTGCCCTATAATGGTGTTTTTACACCAAATGAAAATTACCCAGATATGATATCCAAAACCATAGAATACAATTATAATAAAGATGTTGGATTGGTAAATTATGTTTGTCATTCTGTTCATGGAACTTATGCTTTTGGAACAAGGTTAAAATCTTTTACTCCCGGTAATTAATCTATCAAAATAAGTAATAACAAAAGCCGAACAAGATTTGTTTGGCTTTTTTTACTTTAACAAATCCGTATCTTTGGGCATCGCAAAAAGAATAAATAAACCAGATGAAAATTTACGGCGTTGACCATTTCACGTATAACGATGTTTTTAAAGTTTTAAACTCCGCTTCAGAAGCAGGCTTGGACGAAAAAAGCAAATCGCAAATCCTAAAATCAAAATCCAATGTCGAATCCATTGTAAA
The DNA here is from genome assembly GCA_023433225.1 of Bacteroidota bacterium. Classification (GTDB taxonomy): domain Bacteria; phylum Bacteroidota; class Bacteroidia; order Flavobacteriales; family Weeksellaceae; genus Moheibacter. The sequence continues at coordinate 3,374 of JAEZDQ010000071.1, forward strand.
TTCAGGAATGACGGTTTACGGCATCAACACGGGTTTCGGGCCGCTTTGTGATACCAAAATCTCTAAAGAAGAAACCCGGAAACTTCAGGAAAATTTATTGATCAGCCATGCTGTTGGTGTGGGAAATCCTATTTCCAAAGAAATTTCAAAACTGATGCTGATTACAAAACTTCATGCTTTGGCCAAAGGATTTTCGGGGATTTCCATGGAAACTTTCGAAAGAATTTTATTGTTCTTGGAAAAAGACATCATCCCCGTTGTTCCCGAACAAGGTTCCGTCGGAGCTTCTGGTGATTTGGCACCGCTTTCTCATTTGTTTTTACCGCTAATTGGTGAAGGAGAAGTTTGGTTTGAAGGACAAATTAAACCTACGGCAGAAGTTCTGAATCATTACAATATCGAACCCATTGAATTGCAAGCAAAAGAAGGATTGGGACTTATAAACGGAACCCAATTCATCCTGGCACATGCGCTTTTCGGATTAGACAAAATGAAATATTTGCTGGATTTGGCCGATGTAATCGGGACAATGAGTCTGGAAGCTTATTCCGGATTGAAATCTCCGTTTACCGCAGAATTACATGAAGTTCGTCCGTATGAAGGAACGAAGTTAGTTGCCCAAAGAATCCGAAAAATTTTAGAAGGTTCTGAAATCATTGACAACCCCAAATTTCCAAGAGTTCAGGATCCTTATTCTCTCCGATGTATGCCACAGGTACACGGGGCTTCAAGAAATACCTGGATGCATCTGAAGGAAATGGCCGAAATTGAATTGAATTCCGTGACCGATAACCCCATCGTTTTGGACGAGAAAACCGCCATCAGCGGTGGAAATTTCCACGGGCAGCCGATGGCAATGGTTTTGGATTATGCGACCATAGCCGCTGCGGAATTAGGGAATATTTCAGACCGAAGACAATATTTATTATTGGAAGGAAAACACGGATTGCCTAAACTTTTGACGGCAAACTCCGGATTAAATTCCGGATTTATGATTCCTCAATATACTTCCGCGGCTTTGGTAACCGAAAATAAAACTTTGTGTTTCCCGGCTTCCGCAGATTCCGTTCCGACTTCCCTTGGGCAGGAAGACCATGTTTCGATGGGAAGTATTTCGGGTAGAAAATTCAATCAGGTTTTAAATAATCTGGAAAAAATCCTTGCCATAGAATTGATGTATGCCTGTCAGGGGCTGGAATTTAGAAGGCCATTGAAAACAAGTTCAATTTTGGAAGAAGTTTTTGCGGCCGTTCGAGAAGTTTGTCCGAAACTGGAAGATGACCGTTTAATCGGGAAAGACATCAATGCAATTATTGAATTAATTCAAGGAAGGAAGTTGAAAGATATAATTTCGAAGATTTAACCTTGTCAAGGTTCAGAACCTTCACAAGGTTTTTAGGAAGTTCGATAATGGATATTAGAAATCAACCTATAGAACCAGAGATATTTTACCATATTTACAATCGTGGGGTAAATGGTGAGGTTATTTTTAAATCCACCCGAAATTTTGATTTTTTCCTTAAAAAGGTAGAGGAGTATTTAAAATTTTCTACAGAAAAATGAAATAATAGAACTATTTGACGACAAGGAGGATTTTATATTTTGTCACAATAAAGAATTAGATTTAGAAGAATTTTAAAGTTAACGAATTCAACCTTGTCAAGGTTCTATGCGTGAAAACATTAACCTTGACAAGGTAAGAAACAGATAAATATGAATACTACAGAATTTCAAGACCAAATCAAACAAGGAATACCTTCGGTTTTGCCACCGAAAAAACAATATAATCCAAGTGTAAGTCACGCTCCGAAGCGAAAAGAAATTTTAACTGAAGTTGAAAAGAAACTGGCTTTGAAAAATGCATTGCGTTATTTCGAACCGAAATTTCATGCAGAATTAATTCCTGAATTCAAAGAAGAATTGGAGAAATACGGGCGCATATATATGTACCGCTTCAAACCTGACTATGAAATTTACGCACGTCCGATTGAGGAATATCCGGGAAATTCGCAACAAGCCAAAGCCATTCAGCTGATGATTCAAAATAATTTGGATCCGGCTGTGGCACAACATCCGGATGAATTGATCACTTATGGCGGAAACGGAGCGGTTTTTCAAAATTGGGCACAATACCTCTTAACCATGAAATATTTGTCGGAAATGACCGACGAACAAACTTTGGTAATGTATTCGGGGCACCCGATGGG
>JAEZDQ010000097.1 GCA_023433225.1 Bacteroidota bacterium
CCCCACAATGCAAACAATACAGGCGAAACCGTTTCGGAAGGTGCCGGCTTTTTTGTGGTTTCCGGCGAAAAAAGAGCAAATCCATTAGGGAAACTAAAGAATGTAAAAACCCTATTCGAAGCTGAAAATCCTACTGAAATGATAAAGGAATTCTTAGCGGAAAACAAACTTCAACCGGAAGATTTAGATGCGGTCATTTTGGGTATCAATGGAGATGGCCGTTTTGACGGGATTTACCACCAATCTGCCCAAACCTTATTCGACGGCATTCCGCAAATTATTTTTAAAAATGTTTTGGGTGAATTCGATACCGTTCAAGCTCTTGCGGTGGATATTGCATTGAAAGTATTTCAAAAACAGCAAATTCCGGACATTTTACAACTCAACAACCAACAAAAAGATTCCTATCACCGTATCTTGGTTTACAACCAGAGACGAGGGAAAAACCATGGATTGATTTTATTAGAAAGATGAAATTCCAATTGCTCAACTTTCTCGTGTTGCTGACTATCTTGCTTTTATTGGGAGGAATAGCAAAATTTGATTGGCCATTTTTTTATGTGGTTTTTCCGGTCTTTTTATGGTTTATAGCCGTTTCACTTGCTGCTTCCCACATCCGATGGAATTTTTTCCTGCGCGCTGTTTCCAAAGGAAATTCTTCCGGAAAAAAAATTGCACTTACTTTTGATGACGGACCTCATCCGGAATATACGCCTGCGGTTTTGGAATTATTGGAAAAATACCAAGCCAAAGCAAGTTTTTTCTGTATTGGAAAAAAAGTGAAGCACTATCCGGAAATTCTGCAAAAAATACATTCCCTCGGACATTCTATCGGCAACCATAGTTTCTCACATTCCTATTTCATTGACTTCAACAGCACAAACCGTTGGAAAGAGGAAATCGAATTCACCAATCTAGAAATTGAAAAGGCAATCGGCCAAAAACCTGTTTTTTTTCGTCCACCTTATGGAATAACAACGCCGGAATTGGCTCGTGCCGTCCTTAAAACCGGCCATGTTGTCGTTGGTTGGAATATTCGTTCGTTCGACACTTTCAAAAAACCCGAACAAGTAATCAAAAAAGTTTTGAAACAAGCAAAATCCGGTTCTATCATCCTTATGCACGACCACCGACCCGAAATCATTCCCATTTTGGAAAATTTATTGCCTGAACTTCTTTCAAGAAACTTTATCTTTGTAACCGTTGAAGAATTAATCGATTATGAAACTCACACTTAAGCACCTTTTCACGGCCTTGACACTATTGGCCGGGGTTTTTGTATTTTCCCAGACCAAATTAACTTCGGAAGAAATCAAAAACTTTAAGTCGAATGTCAGTTCCATGAGCAAAAAAATGACTTCGCTTCAGTGCGATTTCAAACAAACCAAACATTTGGATTTTATGGAAAATGATGTGGTATCTTCCGGGAATCTTTATTATAAATCGGGTTCGAAAATCCGATGGGAATACATTTCACCATTCAGTTATTACGTGATTTTTAATCAGGAAAAAATGTTTGTAAACGACAACGGTAAAAAGAAGCAAACCGATCTTTCTTCCAACAAACTGCTCAAAGACCTGAACCGTGTCATGCTCGGAACCGTTAGCGGAAGCGAAATTTTTGACGAAGAAAAATTCACCATCAGTTATTATAAAACCGGAAATGATTTTTTAGCAAAAATGGTTCCCACCGATAAAAACTATAAGAAATACATCAAACAAATTGATTTGACTTTTGACGGGAAAAGTTTTCACCTCAAAAAAATGAAAAGTACCGAGATTTCATTGGATTACACGCTCATCGAATTCAGTAACCATAAAAAAAACCTGAATCTGGCAGATGAGATTTTTTCCTTCAAGTAATTCGAAAATCGAATGAAAACCTTGGTTCGACTTGGCTTGATTCTCATTTTTCTTTCTTCCTGTGCCTCGTACATGGATTCATTTACCGAAATAGAAAAACCGATTGAATATTATACGCCCGAATTTTTAAATGGATTTGAAGAAAATTCATTCAAAATATCTATCGAAGCTTACGGCAACCATTTTGGCGGTATTTTGGCCGTGAAAAAATTAGATGAAAACCATTTTCGTTTTGCTTTCCTAAACGAGTTCGGGGGAAAAATGCTCGATTTTGAATTAATCGGACAAAAATTGAAACTCCATTACGCCGTCGAAGCATTGAACAAAAAAACAATTCTCCGCCTTTTGAAGAAAGATTTCAACCTTTTATTCCATGAAAACAATCCAATTCTGAATGCTTTCCAATCGGAGCCATCCTTGGTTCTGAAAGCTGAAATCAACCAAAAACCGGTCTATTATTTTTTGGAAAACAACCGCTTACAAAAGACAATCTCCACGGGAAGAAATAAAGAAAAAACCCGGTTGGAATACCGATACGACTCCCCGGAATTTCCCGAAGTAATCATTTCACACCAAAACCTTAAAATTAAAATTTACTTACATTTGCTGAACAAAAAGTAATTCACCTTATGAAAAAATTATTTGCAATTTCATGCTTTATTTTGGCTTTGAGTTCCGCAAACGCGCAAGTAGAATTATGGCTTGGACCCAAGGCAGGCGTGAATTTCTCCAATATCAGTGACATCGAAAGCAACACCCTTACCGGTGCCAATTTCGGGGTTGCATTTGCCGTCAAGTTCAATGACCGCTACAGCTTACAACCGGAAATGGGCTTTTCTATGCAAGGTGCCAAAGAAGTTTACAATTCTTCGGAAGACTTTAAACTCCATTATTTTACAGTGGGTGTTATCAATAAACTGTATTTGGTAGCGGGGTTTCATCTGTTGGCAGGCCCGGAATTTAACTTTAAAGTCAACGATACTTTTTCGGATTGGTACGACAGTGAAATCTATGATGATGAAGGGAATTATTTAGGTGACACGGACGCACAACCATTTGATTTTATGATCGTAGGCGGTTTGGGTTATGATTTACCTTTTGGTTTGACGTTCGAGGCCCGTTACAAACAAGGCTTGCTTGATGTGAATGATTTTTTCAATGTAGATGATGACAAATCAAGCCTGAACCAAGTTTTCCAAATTGGAGTCGCCTATAAATTCCATTTAAACAAGTAAACCAACCAGCGGATGGAACTTCTCAATAATTTTTACCAAATTTTAAATGTAGAAAAACGGGCGGGCGATAATTTGCTGGCCCATATAAAAATTGACAAGTCCCATGCGATTTTCAAAGGCCATTTCCCCAACCATCCGG